>JBEPXR010000091.1:0-8860 GCA_041641775.1 Desulfobia sp.
ATAACATAGTTCAGGTGAATTACGAATTAGAAATTAGAGAAATCAATTGTAATGACATTACATGGAGTTACTCGGGCCAGAGGCCAGTTTTTCAAAATTTCCTCTCCTTCAATTCGTAATTTCTAATTTCTAATTTCTAATTTCTAAATCATAAATCATAGCCGATCTTCCTGGTAAACTCACTGGTTACGGCATCCACGTCATGGAGGCTCGCGACTACGGTCGGTTTAATCAGGACAATCAACTCCGATTTGGAGACTCGCTGATTCATGGTGCCGAACAACCAGCCCAATACCGGCAGATCGGAAAGAAATGGAACGCCGTTGCTGGCATCAGAGGCATCTTCGCTGATCAGACCGCCTATGACAATGGTCTGACCGTTGTTGACCGTCAGGGTGGTATTGATCGAACGCTTGAAAAAGGAAGGGTAGGAGGTCCCCCCCACTTGAACCGCCCCGGATTGATTGCTGACCTCCTGATTGATCTCCATGCTGACCAGACCGTTTTCGTTGATATGAGGGGTTACGTTTAAGATCACACCGGTGTTGCGGTACTGAATATCGGTCTGGGTCCGGTCCACGTTATCATCATTGTATCGGATCTGGGCGCTGGCCACCGGAACTTCGGTGGCTATATTGATCTGGGCTTCCTTATTGTCCGAAGCAAGAACTGAAGGGGAGGAAAGAATGTCAACCTTCTGTTTCTGGGCCAGAGCGGAGAGAGCGGCGCTCCACTCATCCGCCTCACCGATAGCATAAGACAGACCGGCATCGCCGCTGATCAGGGCGGACCAGGTTGAATTATTGATCCCGACATCATCACTGTTGTGGGTCCAGGACCATTCCATTCCCAGGTTAAGGCTGTCATCGAGCTGGACCTCGGCAATGGTGACCGATATGAGAACCTGGCGGGGCAGGATGTCGAGGCGCTCCAGAACCCTTTTGACGATCTGGTAATCACTGGGCAGGGCTTCAATGATCAGGGCGTTGCGGATCTCGTCACTGGTTATCTTGATCTCGCCTCTGAGGGTGCCTGAACCGAAATCAGCCACCGGCGTTTTTCTGGTAACCGTTGTCTGTTCAGCCTGGTCCTTCTGGGCAAAGGGATTGCCTACCTCTCCCTTTTTTTCTTCCTCCACTGGTTCCGACTTCTCGGTCTTCTTCTCTTCCTCCCTGGTTTCGGCAAATATAGAATCCAAAAGATCGGCCATGTCCTCAGCCGTACTGTTTTTTATAAAATAAATGTAGATATGGGGCTCGGACTCCGCTCTGGGCTGGTCGAGTGTCTCTATGAACTCCCTGGCCTTCTGAAAAAGAGGCTCGCTGTCGGTGAGCACAAGGAGGCTGTTCAATTTTTCCAGATCGATGATCTCGATATTCTTCACTCCCTGCCTCTGGTAAAAGGAGAGCATCTTCTGGAGGCTTGCGGCCAGTTCCTTGCTCTCCATGTAGTTGATCGGAAAGACAGCGTGATTGATATCGCCGAAGACATTGACGTCAAAAGACTCGATCAGGCGCATGGCCTTTCTGATGTTGACCGGGTGGTCTACCAGAACCAGCGTATTGGACTGATCGTGGGAAATAATGCTTCCTTCCGCGGATATGAAGGGAGTGAGGATCTTGGCCATCTCCCCGGTATCAATGTATTCCAGGGGAATTATCCTGATATTGATCTCCTGCCTGACTTCCCCGGCTTCCGAAGCCCCTCTGATCTGGCCGGAAGTCAGGTGGCGCGGGGCATCCTTCATGGCAACGATTTTATAGATCCCGCCGTCTCGCACCGCGGTCAGACCGTTGGCTTCCAGAATCTGATAAAAAAGTGGAAACAGTTCTTCCCTGGCAATGGTGCCGCTGGTGTGGATCGTTACCTGGCCCTGCGGTTCGGTGAGAAAAATGTAGTCAATCCTGAGGATCCGGGCCAGAGACAGAATCACCTCCTTAAGGGGTGCCTGATCAAAATTGAGGACCAATCCTTCCCCTTTCTCGCTTACCCCGGTCGCATTACCGTCCTGTTCTTCAAGGCCGGCAATATCCAATCTATCCAGGGGGATAAAAGGTCTCGAGTTTTCTGCCGCCTTATCAGCCGTTCTTTTTTGTGCTTTTTCAGAACCGTTTTTGCCAATTCCTTCCAGGGGCCTGCTTTTATGTTGGGAGGCTTTCTTTTTCTGAACCCTGCCGCTGATAGCCCTTTCATCCGCCTGTTGATCGGCCTCAGCAACTTTTTTTTCTTCAGGAACCACGGTCTCGCTGCTGTGGAGTTTGCCCGACTCTGCCGCCCTCGCACCCGGCTTCAATTCCTGGTCCTGGGCCAGCAGGGCACCGGGAGACATGGCCTGTTGGCTGCAGCCCGCAGTCAGCAGAAACAAAACAGCCAGATAAAAAGAGAGTACAGCTTGCACAAAGGTTTTCATATCAGTTCTTTTTCCTCTTAATCGGACCAAAGGGGGTCTCAATAATTACGTATTCCTCCTCTGTTTCGGGCGATTTTTCCTCCACCTTCCTTCTCTGAGTTCCCTGGTCTTGATTACTGCCGGGAGAGGTTGAAACCACAGAGGGACTTGATGCAGGCTTCTTCACTTTGACAGCTCCGGGTTTCCCGCTCCTTCCAGTTGAGCCTTCATACATAAGTACAGCATATTTTTCCCCGCCATCCCGGATAATCAGGCGATCTTCCTTAACCTCTTCAATCCGGAGATTGGCAAGTTTTTCCCCTTCCTTGATCCAGCGTATGGCTCCGCCGTCCTCTTTCCGGTCCAAGGGATTATTTATCATGGCATACCTCTGCCCGGCAAGCATTATTACACCGTACAACCTGATGACCTTCCCCTCGACCCGGACCTCCTTCACCTGGGGTTCGATTTCCTGCTCCTTTTCCGGTTCTGGTTCAGGTTTGGTCTCAGGCTTGGTTTTTTCTTTCTCAGGCTTGGGCTCAGGTTTAGGCTTGGGTTTCGGTTTGGGTTTCGGTTTGACAGCTTCCTCCCTCCCCTTGGCAAAAAGATCCTGTTCCGCTATCCTGGCGTAGGACTTTTCCGGGTCTATCTCCACCCTGCCAAATGTCATGGTTTCCAGGGGTTCACTATCCTCGGCAAGGCTGATGGTGCCGAGCTGTTCACCGTTGCTCCAGACCATATAGTTTCCTGCCAGGAGGAAGAGGGTGAGTACCAGAAGAAGTACTATGAGCAGTGTCCTGTTGACCATGAGTCGGTGGTTATGAATTATAGAAGATAGCTAAACAACGTTCTGTTAGCTGGAATATTGGAATATTGATTGAAGACCTAATACAACGTTGAGATTCAAAAGTATATTTAATCTGATCATTTGATTGCCAATATTTATGGAAATTATTATGAATCACGATAAAACTTATCTTCCCAATTCTTATTTTTTTGTTTCCGCTGAAGAACACTGATCAGCATGAGTAACTGGTTTTCAACTTTGTAATGGAGTTCATCCAACTGTTCGAAGTCAGCAACTGAGATTTGCCCCGCCAGTCTAAGAGTCTCGCAACAGGAATAAAAACTCTCCACAAGAACCGAGAGCATAGTTCAAGTAATTCAAATACTCTTTTAAACTTCTCCTGCAATATCCTTCTGAGATATTTCTTGAAATGCTATGGGCCGCGTCGATGCAGTCAGCTGCCACTTTTTTCAGCTCGAACGGGAAATCAGCACACGTTTTACAGGCCAAAACATAGAGGGCCACAGAATCCTGCCAAACCCTGATTTTTTTAAAACCTCTATTAACGTTTTTTCGCTCCATTTAACCTTCATCCATCGTTCCATCGTTCCAATGTTCCATTGTTGCCTCTGTCATCTCGTCATATTTACCAACTAAAAATGACATTTATGAGGCATGCTTCTCTTCCGCCGCTCTCACTCTCAAGCCGGTAACCGTCATGTCGGTATTAAGCAGCCATTCCTTTCTCGAATCTGTTTTCACCGTCATATCGGTAACTCGTAAAAACGTCTGGGAATCAGCGATGGAATAAAGAATTTCCTTAAGCTGCCTGATCGTCAATTTCAAATTGATCTTGACCGGGATCTCCTGGTAATAGCCTTCCTCATCTTTTTTCTGACGCGGCGGTCTGATGACCTGCAGGGTATGCAGTTCCACATCGCTTGCTCTCGTCAGGTCTTTCAATCTGTTCTGGAGATCAACCGCTGCCAGGGCAGGGGTGTTCCCCTGCAGGAACATGCCTTCGGTTTCAGCCAGTTCCCGGTCAAGCAGTCCAGCCTCTTTTTCCAGCCGTATTTTTTTCTCTCGAAGTTCCAGATACCTGGTGAGCCGCTCCTTTTTGACCGGGATGTCATCAGGGCCGGTATCGAAAAAGGACAGTCCGGGGCCATACCGGTAGGCCACGGCCAGAAGAAGGACTAAGGCCACAGCCAGAAGAATATATTGCCTTTTTTGCAGAGCAAATTTTGTCATCTCTTATAACCCGCTGATATCAACAAAGCCTGCAGCCTCATCTGGTTGATCATGCTCATTGGTAATCGGAAATCCGCAGCTTAATCTGAAACTCTTCCTTGCCGTCCCCGGTCTTATTGATACTGGAAGTAAAAGCAGCCTCGGAAAAGAGGGGTGACGATTCCAGAATGGGAAGCAGGTCTGAGGCGGATCCTGCTACGCCCCTTATTTCCAGGGTGCCGTCGAATAAACGGAAGGTATTGAGCCAGGCGGTTTTCGGGATAACTCCGGTTAACTCGTTGAGTAAAACTATCGCCGGCGGATGGTCCTCCTGGAAATTATTGAGAAAGGCAATTCGGGCTCTTTTTTTCTCGACCTCGTTCTCCAGGCTGGTCAAGTCCTTGAGATCGGTCTTTACCCGGCTTATTCGCCTGTCGAGATCTTCAAGAACCGTTTTCTTCTTTACCAGGGCACTGCCTGACCAGGTCAGCGCCAGAAGGATATTGACGGCAATCAGGGCATAAACCAGGTAAAGGGCCTTCCTGTCCGGTCTCTTTCTCAGCCCCCGGGGCATCAGATTTATCTGCATAGGGACTTTCTGCAGACCTTTCAGGGCAAGGCCGTAGGCCGGAATATACTGAGCAGACGGAACTTCACCAGTATCCAGCTCAGCTACCGTAAACTCATCATCCTCTCCATCCCCGCCTTCCGGGAGATCTGAGGCCTGGGCCGTCAATACCGTGAGCGGGCCGCCGTCGCCCAGATTCCGATTCTTGCAGATTTTGAGCTCGGGAAAAAACATCTCGGCGGGATGACTTTCCGCTTCCCGGCCCAGACTCCTGCCGCTCAGAAGACGGTTATGGTGAAGGAGAACAACAAGATGCCTCGGTTCGCTTTTATGATAATAGGCGTAAGTTGCAAGAGAAGCTGTTCCGGGGAGGGCGGACAGACCATTGCCCAGGGCACTGTAGGTGCTTTCCAGTCCGCTTACGCCGCTGCCCAGATGCTCGCCCATCCGCAGATAGGGAGTGAAATCCTCCTTTTTGACCACGGTAAGCAGGATGATAACTTCCTTCTTTTTCCTGTCCTCAGCGAGTATGCGACTGTCATGATATACCTGCTCTTCGCTGAATGGTACATATTTTTCAAGCTCGTACCTGATAGTTTCCCGAAAATTCTCCTTTATGCTGAGGGGAAACTTCAGGGTACGGACAACAGCCTTCTCGCCCGGAAAAGCCAGGTAGATTTCGGGTGAGGCGATATGTTCGTCTTTGATGAACTGATTTATGGTTTTCCCCGCTTTTTCCAGGCTTTCGGCTCGACTTCCGCCTTCGGGAACGGAAATGGTACGACTCTCGACCAGTCTGGTCTTGCCCATTCTGCTCTGCAGCCAGACCAGGAAGATTTTGTCGTCCTGAATATCTATACCGATACTGTTTTTCGTTATCATTCAAAGAAGGTGGTCAATTTTTATCAGAAATGACGAAATACTGCGGAGTGTTCGACTCATCCGAACATTCGGCTGAATCTCACTTCTCCCCCGGCTTTCATCCAATCGTATAATTCAGGATCCGGTATTTGTCTGCTCCCCGGTTAATATAGACCAGGGCCTTGATGCTGCGACTCACCCGTGAATCACTCACTCTGCCGGTCACCTCGATGTCGTAATAGGGCGAGTAGTCAAAGGTAATATAGTCAATCATTTTTCTGAATGGCTTGGCCCCGACTATCTTGAGGAGGACACTCTGGGAGTCAATATCTTTACTCTTCCGGTACCGGTTTATTTTTTCCGTGGTCGAGCGGCTGACCCCGGGAATGGCCAGGAGAAGAGATTCCGGTGCGGCGTTGATGTTGATCCGGTCGGGTTCCACTTCCTCGTTCTTGTATCTGACCTCGTAATAGGCGTCATCTCCGACGAAAACCTCTTCAGGATAGACCGTAACCCGGTCCCTGAAGCTATTTTCAAAAATTTCCCTGGTCACCCCTTTGACTCGAAGCAGTTCGTAGGTGTCATTGAAAGGACCGTTGCTGGCCCGGTAAGGTTCGGGAAGAGACGTATAGTAAGCATTTTCGGCCCCGAGACCGCGGTGCAGATTATCCCCGTCCCGCCAGTCGAGGATAGAGTGTACTATGGTCACCCGCTCTTTTCTTGCAATTTTTAAGCCACTTACCAGCAGTTTCAAAAGATCGTCATCGGCACTGTTAAGATTGATTTTGCCGCTTTCATTACCGATCTGCACCTTATAACTGCCGCCGGCCAGGTTCAGGGCCGGGATATCGGCATTTACCCGCCACAGATTCAATCCTGCACCGGACTTATCATCAGAAGTCATAATGGCATATATCGCCCTCTTCAAACCGGCTCTGGCCAGGTAATCCGCCTGGGCGGCATCCCGGAAATTTCTGGTCATGTTGGTCTCGGTCCGCATGGTATAACAGAACTGACCGACGATCACGGTCAACAGGATCAGCACCCAGAGAACGAGCAGAAGGGCCACTCCTGCCTGGGAAGAACGGATTGGACCACTTGACTCGCAACTAGTACCCATCACAGCTCCACCCGAACCGGGACAATCAGCCTGAAGCCCTTGCCTGTTCCGCCTTCCAGAAATTCAATCCGGATGGCCCGGGGCAGGATTTCGCCCTCCTCATCGGGCTGCCAGGAGTCCAGCCAGCCCTTCTTGGTACTCGGGGACAGATAACTGAAGGTAATGGACTGAAAATCATTCAGCAGTGCCTGAAAGTCTTCCCGGGGGAGATCATCCAGCGTATCCTGTTCAAGGCTGTAGATATCCTTTTCATAAAAACTGAAGGCGACTCCTCCGTCTTCCCTTTTAAGGTGATACCTGACATAAACTAGGTCCCGATGGTACTGCGGAGACAGCGATCTTCCGGAGAAAAATTCCAGGGTGTCTGCCGAGCCGCGCAGATAAAGATACCCTTCGTCTTTCTCGAGAACCCGGGGCAGACAGAGAGAGGCCAGCTGACTGTTGACCAGGCTGGGGACGACCCGCAGCCGCTGGCTGGCCGGCAGCCTGTCCTCGCTTTTTTCCCAGGATCGTATTCCGGTCCAGAAAGCCCCGAAAACCAGGGCTGTCATAACCGCCAGGATAGTAAGGGAAAGGAGAAGCTCCAGAAGGGTAAAGCCCTTGTTATTCATCTCTCTCTTTTATTTTTCCGGCAAGCTGCAGGGTGGAGAAGGCGACCTTTCTCACCCGGGAGCCGTCCCGCCAGTTTACCTGAAGATCAACCCTGAACGGGAAGAGCCCTGACCTGGTTTTGACGGCAAAATCCGTGGGGGAGATGGCATACTCCCAGGAAAATTCATCTGAAAAACGGCCCGCAAATCTTCCCGAAGCAAGCTTTTTGGCCAGGAGAATCTCTTCCATTTTGGCCTGGCCCAGGTGGACCGCCTGCCGGTACTCCTCCGACAGCCTCTGGGCCCGCAACCCCCCTGAAAGGAGCTGCATGATCACGGTAAAGGAAAGGGCCAGGACGGTGAGGGCAACGAGGATCTCCATCAAGGTAAATCCGCCCATGGCCCGGCCTTGTCTCATCTTCAGGATACCCATTCAGTCCACTTCAACCAGACCGGTTATCCGGTCAAGCCTGATCAGATAAGAACGGCTGCCCACGGCCAATAGTACTTCTCCGCCGCTGCAGCTTCCCCCGGGGTAAAAGATAAAACCGTTTTTTCCCTCTCCGAAAACCGCCCGAGCCCCACTCTTTATTCCGGCGATCTCCACCTCGGCGGGCAGTTCGTACACTTTTAAACTCGATCCGGCGCCCCCGCCGGCATCTTCCGCAGTCCGCAATACCACGTTTCCACTCCCACTGTCAAACACCACCTGATGGGGGAGCTGTTCCGCCGCCGCCTGGCTTCTGGCATAGCGCATCATAGCAGCCACACTGTTGGTTGCGCTCCTGAGCTTGACCCCGGACAGGGAACCCCCGAGCCGGGGCATTATCACCCCGGTTATCAGGCCGACCAGGGCCAGAACCAGGAGAAGTTCGAGGAGGGTGAAACCCTTTTTCATGGAATTTTTCTCTCGCAAAGACGCAAAGGACGCCAAGACAACAAAATCCCTGAAGGTTTTCTCAGCGCTCTTTGCGCCTCTGCGAGAAATCTGGTTATTAAAATGGCAGATTATTAACACTGAAAATACCCATGAGCATGGTTATGACCATAAAACCTATCAAAACCCCCATGACCAGAATCATCACCGGCTCAAGGAGAGAAATGTACTTCTTTACCAGGTTTCGTACACTTTTTTCATAGTTTTCCGCCACCCGGAGCAGCATCTCGTCCAGGCGCCCGGTTTCCTCCCCAACGGTGAGCATCTGGATAGCCAGGGGGGGAAATATATCCTGATCGGAAAGCGGCCCTGCCAGGGACTCCCCCTCCTTGACCCGCTCATGCACCTGTTCCAGCCCCTCGGCGATTATCCGGTTGG
>JBEPXR010000092.1:0-8854 GCA_041641775.1 Desulfobia sp.
TGCTCCAGTTGATCTTCAATAATCTTATCCAGAATTTCATAAGGTGGGAGTTCATCCTCATCTTTCTGATTCGGTCTCAGCTCGGCACTGGGTGCCTTGGTGAGAATCGAGTCGGGAATCAGCTGGCCATGGGAAGAGTCGCCGTTGATCTGGCGGGCCAGTTCATAAACCATGGTTTTTGGCACGTCTCCAAGCGGTGCCAGAGCTCCGCAGGTGTCGCCGTACAGGGTGCAGTAACCGGTTGCCACTTCTGATCTATTGCTGGTGGCAAGGAGCAGGAGCTTGAACTTGTTGGCCAGAGCCATCAGGATATCCGCCCGGATTCTGGCTTGCAGGTTTTCTTCCGTGACATCTTCGTTCATTCCCTGTAAGAGAGGGGTCAGAGTGTCACGCATAACCTCGAAACTCTCCTCGATGGGGAGGACTTCCAGTGGTATGCTGAGGTTCTCCGCAAGCTGCCGGGCATCAGTGATGCTTTCCGGAGGAGAGACAGCCGAGGGGAGAGCGACGCCCAGAACATTTTCCGGGCCAAGAGCTCTGCAGGCCAGTGTACAGGCCAGGGCCGAATCGATGCCGCCGCTCAATCCGAGAAGCACCTTGGAAAAACCAGATTTATGAACGTAATCTCTGATGCCGGTAACCAGAGCCGCCTGTATATCTTCAAGTTCAGCAACCAGGCACTTTTCGATCCCGTCGGAATCATTCAGTCGGGCACTGTCGACAATAAGCATTTCATTCGCAAAAGGAGGGGTGTGGCTGATGATCCCGCCGTTTCGGTTGAAGGCCAGACAGCTTCCGTCGAAGAGCAGGGAGTCCTGCCCGCCCATCTGGTTGAGATGAAGTAGCGGAGTTCGGTATTTGCGGGTAATCCTGGAGAGATCGGTAATTCTCCGGCGACCGGCTGTCCTGGTGAAGGGGATGGCAGCGAGATTGATGAACAGGTCTGCCCCGCTGTGCTGCTGGAATTCGGCAATGGGGTTATAGGTGTCCCCGGCAGAATCATTATCGTTTTCGGGCATGATCTCCCGTCCGAGAGTAACCCCCAGACGCAGTTCCCTGAAAGGGATGGGCAGGCAGACTTCGCCCTTCTCGAAATAGTCATCCTCCCGGTAGCCTCCGTAACTGTCCAACAGATGCTTATGGATGAGGAATTGGACTTTTCTATCTTCGAGCAGGACCGCACTGTTATAAACCGTGCGGTTTCCAGAGAAGCTTTGGTGGCTGACAACCCCGCAGAGGACAGCGATTCTATCGGTTGTGGCCAGAAGATCGGCGAAGGCCCTGTCGTGACTTTCCAGAAAAGAAGGCTCGTTCAGGAGGTTAAAAGGCGGGGTGCCGCTGAGGGCCATTTCCGGGAAGATAACCAGTTCGCAGTTCGCTTCTCTGGCTCGGTTTATCGCTGTTGTTATCTGGTCAAGGTTGTGCTGAAAATCACCAATGACAGGATTGATGGAAGTCAGCGCTATCTGCATTTTATTGTCACGCGTCCGGTATGCCGGTTCAAGATATTCATAAAAGACTGGGGCCTTAACTGTTTGTCCGAATTCCTGGGTGAGAAGTTATCGGGAACTTTTACTTGCCATTATACCCTCTTATGTACTATATCTTAAAATCGGAAGATAGTAATTATTGTTTTTTGGGAAGGCCTTAAAAACGTCTATTGACAAGACCGCAGTGACTTGACGGCCATTTTGACGGGACTTGGAATTCTCTTACATTGAGGCAGAAAAAACAACTTAATACAGAGGAAGCATGTTATGGAATTTGAACCTAAATGGCTGGCCTGGGAAATTACCCGTCGTTGTAATTTGAATTGTGTTCACTGTCGATCTTCTTCAGAGCTGGAAGTGAAAAATCATCCCGATTTCTCCCATGAAGAAGGAGTTCGGATACTGGACGATATTGCCTCCTATGCCTCGCCTGTTATCGTCCTTACCGGCGGCGAACCTCTGCTGCGCAACGATATCTTCGATCTTGCCGAGTATGGGACCAAGAAGGGTCTGCGCATGTGCCTGGCCACCAACGGCACCCTGGTCAATCAGGAAGTCTGTGACAAAATCAAGGAGACCGGGATCAGGATGGTGGCCATGAGCCTGGACGGCTCCACCGCTGAAGTGCATGATAACTTCCGCAACCAGAAAGGTGCTTTTGAGGGCATGATCAATGCGGCCCGCCTTTTCAGGGAGAACAATATCGATTTCCTGGTCAACTCTTCCTTCACTAAGCGAAACCAGCACGACATCAAAGATGTCTACAAGCTGGCCAAAGAGCTTGGTGCCACTGCCTGGTACATGTTCATGATCGTCCCCACTGGCAGGGGAGAGGATGTCATGGACGAGCTCATCGATCTGGAGGATTACGAAGATCTTCTGGAGTGGCATTATGAACTGGAAAAGGAAGAGCATGATATGCTGATCCGACCGACCTGCGCCCCCAGCTATTATCGGATATTCAGACAGAAGAAAAAGGAACAGGGCGATGACGTTGAACAGCGCACCCTCAAATTTTCCACCGGTGGTTCCAAGGGCTGCGTAGCCGGTCAGGTCATCGCTCTGCTGGATGTGGACGGCAATCTGCTGCCCTGCAGTTATTTCCCCATGGCTGCGGGCAATATCCATGAGCAGTCTTTTCAGGATATCTGGGAGAACTCCGAACTTTTCAAGGATCTCAGGAACTTCGAGGGCTACAAGGGGCGTTGCGGCAGCTGTGAGTACGTCAATGTCTGTGGAGGCTGCCGAGCCCGGTCTTATGCGATTAATGGCGATTATCTGGCAGAAGAGCCGTTCTGTACGCATGTCCCTTTCAAACTTCAAAATAAAGGATAGTGATCGATGAATACAAATTTTCTCAAGGCCTGCAGAGGAGAGGAGGTTAGCCATACTCCGGTCTGGTTCATGCGCCAGGCTGGGCGTTACCTTCCTGATTATCACAAGGTACGGGGCAAGGTATCTTTTCTGGAACTCTGTAAGACGCCGGAACTGGCTGCAGAAGTGACCCTGCAGCCCGTGGATATCCTGGGGATGGACGCCGCCATCCTTTTCTCCGATATCCTGGTGACCCTGGAAGCCATGGGCATGCCGTTGACCTTTGAAGATAAGAAAGGACCTGTTTTGCCCGAGCCTGTGCGGACCGAAGCGGATGTAGACAGGTTGATCATCCCGGATCCGGTGGATAAACTGGGCTATGTGATGGATACCATCCGTCTTCTCAGGAAGGAACTGGCCGGGAAGGTTCCTTTGATCGGCTTTGCCGGAGCTCCTTTTACCCTGGCCACCTACATGGTTGAAGGAGGCTCCTCCAAGAGTTTTTTTCAGACCAAGAAAATGATGTATGCCACGCCGGATCTTTACCGGAAGATGATGGACAAGGTGACCGATTCGGTCATCGCCTATCTCCAGGCTCAGGCTGAAGCCGGGGCCCAGGCTCTCCAGATCTTCGACTCCTGGGCCGGGGTTCTGGCACCCTGTGATTTCGGGGAGTATGCTCTGCCTTACATAAAACGGATTATCGAGTCTCTGAAATCCTACGATATTCCCCTGATCTGTTTCGTCAACAACGGTGCTACCCTGCTGGATCAGACCAGAACCTGTGGAGCCGATGTCCTTGGGCTGGACTGGCGGATCAACATCAGTGAAGCGGTAAAGATCATCGGCCCGGATTTCGCTGTCCAGGGTAATCTCGATCCCTGCGCTCTTCTGCTTCCGGAGGACAAGCTGGAAAAACGGGTAGCCGGTATACTGGAAGAGGGGAAGAAGGCCAGAGGCCATATTTTTAATCTGGGCCATGGTATCCTGCCTGAGACTCCGCCGGAAAAGGCAAAATTTGTGGTCGATACCGTCCACCGGCTTTCAGCCCGATAACCGGCAGAGGTGCGCGACGGAAAGAGACCTCCCGTTTTCAGTGATTAGGAAGTTATAGATGATTCCATCGCTTGGTACCTGTATGAAATTGATGGAGGAGAACGGCATGTATTCCCACATCCGGGACCATTCCCTCGTGGTGGGCCGGGTTGCCGGACTTCTGGTCGATGGGCTCAATCGGGCGGGATTGTGCCTCGATGAGAATCTGGCCCTGGCTGGAGCCCTGCTCCATGATATAGCCAAGACCGAGTGCCTCAAAAAAGGCTGCAGCCATGACCGGCGGGGAGCGGAGATATGCCGTGAACTTGGGTATGAGGAGGTAGCCGAGATAGTGGCTGAGCACGTCATCCTGGAAAAAGGCAGTGGTCAACCTCTCTCGGAAAAGCTGATTGTCTATTACGCAGATAAAAGGGTCAACCACGATAAAATCGTCAGTCTGCAGGACCGTCTTGTTTCCATCCTGGAACGTTATGCCGGAGGAGACAGAAAGATGGAGGAGGCTATTGAGGCGAATTTTCACGTCTGTTTTACGGTGGAAAAAGACATTTTCGCCCATCTTGATTTTTCCCCGGTCGAGATTGAGGAGCTCATGATGGTTCGTGAGAAAGAGCTGGCGGTATGAGACAGGGCGGGGAACGAACCGGTATAATCCTCCTCAATCTCGGAGGACCGGAAAGGCTGGACGACGTAGAGCCTTTTCTTTATAATCTCTTTGCAGACCGGGAGATTATTCGTCTTGGCCCTTTTTTCCTGCAGAAGTTCATCGCCGGAAGGATCGCCCGGAAGAGAGCGCCCCAGAGTAGAAAGTCATATGCCGCCATCGGCGGCGGTTCTCCCCTTAAGGAAATAACAAGGCAGCAGGGGGAGGCTCTCGCCGGAAAGCTTGCGGATAAGGGTGATTTTGTCGTTGATATGGCGATGCGCTACTGGCAGCCCACGGCCAAAGAGGCCTTGCAGAAAATGGCCGATCAGGGCATCTCCCGAGTGGTCGCCCTTCCTCTTTATCCCCATTATTCCAAAGCCACCTCCGGTTCCTCCCTCAGAGATCTGGAGCGGGCCGCCTCTTCGCTTAAGTCTGATTTTGAGATAATCGAGATTCCTTCCTGGCCGGATGAACCCAACTATATCAAGAGCCTGTCAGCAGTGATCAAAGAAGGTTTGCATTTTTTCACCTCCCAGGAAGTGGAAGTGGTATACAGTGCCCACAGCCTGCCGGTTACATTCATTGAAGAAGGGGATCCCTACCTGGATGAACTTAAAAAGACCATCAAGGCCCTGGAAGATTTGACCGGAGTGTCTGGGAAACTTTGTTTCCAGAGCCGCAGCGGGCCGGTTGAATGGCTCAGGCCTTCAACCCCCGAGATGCTCGATAATCTGTCCGATCAGGGCTGCCGGAAAGTCCTTATGGTGCCGATCAGTTTTGTTTCCGATCACGTGGAAACGCTCTATGAAATAGATATCCAGTATAAGGAAATGGCTGAAGAGCTTGGCATTGAACTCAAACGCACCGAATCCCTTAATATAAGAGATGACTTCATTGATACTCTCGCTGCCTTGGTTTTAAAAGCCCTTCGGAGATAACTACCTTCCCCGCCCGCCGGTTTTCATCGCGCTAAATCTTTCTGTCTTCCCCGCTTCCATCCTGGTCGATGAAGGGCCATCCTGAAGATGACCCTTATATTTTGCCAAGAGGTTGCTGCCTATTACATCTGATTACCAGTTTTTTCAAACATCTCCTGATAGACCTCCTGCAGTTTCCCGCTGCGTATGGCGTTTTTTAACTCCTCCGTGGACGAGTTGATCCACTTGTGCATGTCGTCTTCAGTTAACAGGGAATCGATATAGGCATTGATTTCACTGTCATTGTATTTCTTGGCTTCAGGGAGAAATTTGAAATAAAAATTATGGGCCACATCGTAGATGCCATGCCACCATGTGTAATCAGGGCCCATCATAGCTGCTCCCATCCGTGCCCTGCGTCCTTCGTGGTGCCAGAGTTCCCAATATTCCCAGTCAATTTTATTGGAGAACCCGGCCTTTCTTTCCAGCAGGCCTTTCTCCTTGAGCATATTGTAAATCTTGGTGGCGGGCTGACCGAATTTGACGTTGTACAGTTCCACCACTGCATCGTACTGGTAATAGTGGCCATCAACGAATTCCTGCTGATGACAATTGGAACAGACCTCCTTCATATTTTCTCTTTTGGTCTTCCAGTTGTCTTTATGTTTTGAAATAGGAGGCCGCAGGGTCCAGGAAATACGTTTGCCCACGTCATGGGTCAGCTTCTGCTCGGAAGTGGCTGACATATGGCAGGTAGCGCAGGTCGGCGCTTCATAGTAATCCTGGCCGACCACCCAGGAATCCCGATCCATATTCATATCGTCACGATTGGCTTTGTAGGCAATACCGTGCTTGGATTCATCATAAATCTCTTTCTGGGGGTGATCGGGGCCCAGGTGGCATTTGCCGCAATTACCGGGCTGGCGTGCCTGTTCCGTGGAAAAAGAATGCCGGGAATGGCAGGCATTGCAGGCTCCTTTGGAGCCGTCTGGATTGATGCGGCCGATGCCGGAATTGGGCCAGCTCTTCCTGGAAAGCTTGTTGGCGGAGTCGGGGTCGATCTCCACTCGGCAGCCGTGGCAGCTTTCACACCCGGTAATAGCGACGGGTTGTCCGCCGGCGACATGGGCAAGAAAGGCGTCTTTTGACTGCAGTATTTCCCCGGCGTGGGCATGATAGGAATTCATGGTTTCCTCAGCTTCTTTGGGGTGGCACCGGCTGCAGTCTTTGGGGGTGACCAGGGTTGCTATGATTTTTCCGTGGTGGTTGAAGGCATCAGCATCGTCCTTCTCTGCCTGGTGGCAGTCCAGGCAGCCCACCCCTTCATCCCCGTGTTTTGAATGTTTCCACTGTTTGTAGAGACCGGGGTTGTCCTTCTGGTGACATACTGTGCAGCTGTCGGCGGCAAAAGTCGAGCCGCTCCACAACAACAGAGACGCTGCCATGAGCGAGATTCCTGTCCTTTTCATCGTTCCCTCCTCATTTTGTCAATTTTGGTGGCCAGTTTTTCGCATTACATGGTTTCCGTTTGTCCATATGGTATCAGGAATCGGAACAAATGAAAAATGGTAGTTTGACTTTTGACTTCTCCTGGGAAAGGGAGATTCGCTGGTTATGTGAAGAAGCTGCGATATGCCTGGATGCTGGACAATTGAGTCCCTCTCCAATGGAGTAAAGCAGGCCGCGGGGATGGGGAGATGAACTCAGTTATGCTCTCTGGTCTTGTGGAAGGTGATCTCGGGGAAGAGTTCCATGGAGCGGGTCAGACGCCAGTTGCTGTCCGCCAGAAAAGCAAACTGCTCTTCGGCATCAAGGGCGATGCTGGCCTTGTTTTTCTGTTTAAATTCCTCCAGTTTCTTACGGTCATCACAGCTTATCCAGCGGGCGGTGGCATAATTGACCGGTTCATAGACAGCCTCAACCCCGTATTCAGCCTTCAGTCTTTCCATGATCACGTCGAACTGCAGGACTCCCACCGCTCCCAGTATATACTCATTGCCCATGATTGGCCGGAAAACCTGGACCGCCCCTTCTTCGGCCATCTGCAGTAGACCTTTGTGGAGCTGCTTGGACTTCAAGGGATTCTGTATGATGACGCGACGGAAATGTTCCGGGGCAAAGTTGGGAATCCCGGTAAACTTGAGTTCCTCTTTTTCCGTGAAGGTATCGCCGATCTTGATGGTCCCGTGATTGTGGATACCGATGATATCCCCGGGATAGGCCTCATCGGCGCTGCTGCGGCCCTGGGCCATGAAGACGGTGGCATTGGCCAGGGAAAGCTCCTTCCCCAGCCTGTGGTGCCGTACTTTCATGCCCCGGCTGAACTTGCCTGAGCAGATTCGGAAGAAGGCAATCCGGTCGCGATGGGCCGGGTTCATATTAGCCTGAATCTTGAAAGTGAAGCCGGAAAAGTTTTCTTCCTGGGGTGCTACCGCACGGCTCGTCGTGTTGCGGGGGGCCGGAGCTGGAGCCAGTTCGACAAAGGTATCGAGCAGTTCCTTGACTCCGAAGTTATTAATGGCGCTGCCGAAAAACACCGGGGTCTGGCCGGCTTTCAGGTAGTCTTCAAGTTCGAAGGGATTGGCCGCTCCTTCCAGGAGTTCTATATCTTCCCGCAGCTGATCAGCCTGGTCACCGATAAGGTCGTCGAGTACAGGGTCTTTCAGATCATTGATGACGACGACATCCTGGGGTAAGGTGTCCTGACCGGCCCTGAAGAGATGGATTTCCCTGCGATAGATGTTGTAGACTCCCTTGAAGCCTTTGCCCATGCCAATGGGCCAGGTCAAGGGCGCGCATTCGATCTGCAGCTTATCTTCTATGTCGGAGAGGATAGCAAGGGGATCGAGACCCTCCCGGTCAAGTTTATTGATGAAGGTGATGACCGGGGTGTTGCGCATACGGCAGACCTCCATGAGTTTTTCAGTCTGTGGCTCAACCCCTTTGGCATTGTCAATGACCATCAGGGCGCTGTCCACGGCAGTCAACACCCGGTAGGTGTCCTCGGAGAAATCCTGGTGACCGGGGGTGTCAAGCAGGTTTATCAGGTAGTCCCTGTAATCGAAACGCATCACCGAAGAAGTTACTGAGATGCCGCGCTGTTTTTCAATATCCATCCAGTCGCTCACCGCGTGATTGTCTGCTTTACGAGACTTTACCGCTCCCGATTTTTGAATGACTCCGCCGAAGAGGAGAAGTTTTTCGGTCAGGGTTGTTTTACCAGCATCAGGATGACTGATAATGCCGAAGGTCCGACGTCGCTGTACTTCACTGTCGTGTTTGCCGCTCAAAATGATCTCACCTGTACTCTTTCTTTGATATGGTAATAGCTAAAACTTTTACTTATAATACGCATACACTAAATTGTCCATCCTTTCCGGGATGGTTCTGTCCCTTCCGTTTGCCTCTCCGGTGGACTATGTCATTGACATTTA
>JBEPXR010000093.1:0-8748 GCA_041641775.1 Desulfobia sp.
TGAATGACAAAGTCGGCAGCACTCAAATTGAGACCGAAGCCTCCCGCCTTCAGGCTGATGAGAAAAACATCCCCCTTGCCTTCCTGGAAGTGTTTTATACTCTTATTTCTCTGCAGGGCGGGAGAAGAACCATCCAGATATTGATATTCTATGTTCTGGTCCTGGAGATATTCCCTGATGATGTGCAGATGATCGACAAATTGACTGAAAACAAGGACTTTATGACCGTTATCCAGAAGTTCATGCAAGGTGTCGCCAAAGACCTTTAATTTGGAGCCGGTTATGTTGATTTCCGGCCAGACCAGGGCTGGATTACAGCACAGTCTGCGCAATCTTGTAATCTCGGCAAGTATCCTGAAATGCCTGTCCTTTTTCGGCCCGTTCTCCAGCTTGCGCAGGGCCCTGAGACGTTGAGAAGCATAAAGCTCGGCTTCCTGCCTGCTCATCTCCACCTCCAGAGTAATATCTGTCCTTGGAGGGAGTTCCTGCAGCACCTCACTTTTCACGCGACGCAGAATAAAGGGTTGAATAAGTTTACGAAGCCTTGCACTGGCGTCCCTATCCTGATCCCGCTCAATGGGAAGAGTGAAATTTTCATGGAAATGCTTATAGCTCCCCAGGAGACCTGGATTGATAAAGTTAAAGAGCGTCCACATCTCCCCTGGATGATTCTCTACAGGGGTTCCTGTTGTAATCAGCTTGAATTCAGCCTGCAAAGCCATAGCGGCCCTGCTCCTTTTGGTCCGCCTGTTCTTTATGGCCTGAGCTTCATCAAGAATAACGGTCTGCCAGGAAATATTGGATAATCGTTCGACCTCTACCTGCAGAAGACCGTAACTGACCAGGACAAGATCGAAAGGTCCGATCTGTTCAAGAAAGTACTGCCTGTCTCCCTGGCCGAATATCTTAATCCCGAGAGAAGGAGTAAACTGTTTGGCCTCCTCTTTCCAGTTGTTGATGACCGAAAGTGGAGCAACCACCAGTGCAGGGCCTTTTGAAGCATTCAGGAGGACTGCAGCCAGGGCCTGGACAGTTTTGCCTAAGCCCATATCGTCAGCAAGACAACCGCCGACCCCCCAGTGAGCAAGTTTGGCGAGCCATTTGAACCCGGCTATTTGGTAGTCACGGAGATCAGCCTTGAGGTCGTTCGGTACTTTCGGCTCGACAACCTCCTTCAATCTTTCTATATTTATGTTCCAATAGCCATCACAGGTCAGGTCACCGACTTCAGAAGTTAGATCATTGAGGGCCGGCGCAGTTAAAGGATGAAATTTCCTGCCCTTACCAGACCTGCTCGAATAGGATTTGAGATCTTCCAATCTTTCCCTAAACTGTCTGGTCAGAGTAAGAAAAGAACCATCATCCAGAGGGATGAATCGGCCTTTTGATTTTTCAAGACGATCAATGAGTTCCCCTAATTCCATGGAATAATTTTCGTCCACGATCAGAGAACCCGTAGCTTTGAACCAATTTCGGTCCTTTTTGATATGGAGAGAAAGATCTGAACTGATGACGGTCTTTCTCATCCTGAAACGCTCACCTTTCGGCCACTCAAGAACGACATCTTCCCTGCAGTCTTTCAGTTCCTGAAGTATCTCGAGACACTCCTCCGGATCATACAAAAATATCTCTCCTTCTGCGGAAGCAGCCTTATCCTCAATGTTTTGGCATAGAATCGGGCAGGAATCGAGAAGTCTGCCGACTAGTTCTTTCTCCTTCCCAAGATTCCGACGGGCCTGAACCCGCACTCCTTCAATATCAGCCATGACATGTCGGCCATCTCTCCCTGGTTGAAAGCAGACATTGGCCCCGGGTATGGGTTTGATCAGAACTGCCAATCGTAATCCTTCCCGGTAGGGAACGAGTTGGATGTGGGGGCGGCTGTCAGTCTTCACTTCCTTCACTTCTCCACCAATCGTTCCCAGATCGGACCGAATCGCAACCGAGCCGGAGATACGTGAAAGGACTTCCTGAAGACGGGAGCCGCAATTCTTCGGAAACAGCACACCCTCCCCTATAATTTTTTGAATCTGTCTCTGCTGCTCATTGAACCTGATTACTTTAAATCGCGTCGGACTGTCCCTGACGATCTGAACATAGCTTTCGTTTCCGAACTCGGGGACGGGTTCGATACTCAACCGGACTCCTCCTCTCTTGACAATCGCCCGGACTTCAGGCTCACCCTTCACCAACTCGATTCTCGTCTCGGGTGAATCTTCCAGAAATATCAGGGGATGGCCAATCAGCGCAGGCACGGTCTCGTTGTAGTCAAACCTGTAAACATTTTTTGGCACATTATGCTTCCAGCCATTGGTGAGGCTATTCGATTCCGATATAGTCCGGCATATTCTGAGGTCATGGCTACTGAGGGCTTCCATGTCCAGGGCATCGTGGTAAAGCTGTTTGAGGCTGAGCGGCCTCCCCTTGCTCCAATTCCCATTCCGGGAGGATTTCTGGATACGGGGCTGCAGTGAACAGCTCTTGTCATGCTCGTTATATCGAAACCACCAGACTATTCTCCTTCTGACTGCCTGTTCCTCAACATCTTTATTTTCAACGGGATTGATGTGGAGCAGAGCGTTTAGGGTCTTTTCCCATCTGGGTCTTGGATGGACTATGTCAACAATAGAAACAGAGCCAAGTTTTTCATGGATTGAACGGGCATAGTCCTTGTTTTGTCCTCCTTTTTGCTCAAGGGATGCAAGAAGATCAGTCGATTCAGCAACCAACCATAAATATTCCCCCTTTACGGCCTTTTCCCTGATGTGTTCAAGGGTATTCCTGCTTTTTTGGGCCTCAGAACTGCCGAGCCAAAAGGAAGTGAGAATGAAAAAAAATTCATTCAGCAGAGATTTGGTTCTCCCGGGCAACATCTGCTTCAAAGGAAATTCCGAAATCTGCCCTGAAGCTCTCCCCCATAGATCGATCGGCTTATCCAGCTGGTCACAAAATATCTCGATAAAATTACGACAATATTCCTGGCAACTGCATCCCCCAATTCCATACACCATTTCGAGATACCTCAACCCCTCCTGTAAGCTCTCCCGGGTACCTGCTCGAAGAAACGAAAGAAAAAAGAAAAATCCGGGGAATCCTTCAGGCAAAAATTCCACTTCCCGGCTGTGAAGATTCAGCAAGGTCAAACTCTTCCTGAAATTTCCCAGAGCCTTGTCGTTATGTCCTCTGATAAAGGACAAACTACCCCTATAAAGTTCGAGATGGGCAGTCGGCAGAGCCTGTTCATCAAGGTCATCATTATAGAGTATGTCTTCAACATCCTGGTAACGACCTCTCAATAACAGAGCCGATAATAACTCTGTAACCGGAATCTCAAATTTCCCCGCCTTGTAGAGAGAAAACCAATAATCCAGGATATGGGTAACAGGAAGTAATTGATCCTCGGCCCGGGAGATCATCATGCCAAGCAGAAGAACCCTGTTAAAGGGAGGGATTTTCTGGATGAGTTCCACGGAAAACGGGTTGTCAAGGAGATAAAAGAGAGGACCGGTATCTTCACACTCTTTAGGGAATCGATAATACAGATCCAGCATAATCTCTGATATCTGTTCGATGGGCTGATTGGAAAATATTGCAATCTGAAGATCACGCAGTTTCCTGTAAAAGGTGGAATCTCCTGGCAGCAGGACATCTTTTTCAGCAGGAAATTTATTCTGGAGAAGCGAGGCCAGAAAACTAAAATTTCCATCCTTTAACGATTCAATAAGCACTGTCTGTCTTATCTCTTCAGCGCAGCAAAGCCCCTTTATATCCCTGAGAATACAGCCCTCTTCGATAAGGGCGTCTACTGTTGCTTTCAGATCATGTGTGTTCGGGGGCAGGTTGCGGCCAACCTTTTTGAGGCAATCTATCTGATCTTTCTCAGACAAGTAATCTATATTGATGGCAAGGAGAGAAACCGCCGTCTTATCTAAATCCTGAAGATCAAGGAACAACGACTTCAGATTTTTTTCTTTCTGCATAATAACTTGGTTTGTCACTGTGTTGGACTTGCCTTTAAAGGAAAAGTGCACCGACCGGAAAGCCGCACAATTCTGACAATCACTTTCTGATTAACAGAATGAGTACAAAACGGACAATCGCGCATCATACCATGGTTTAATACGTAAGCAAAATTCAACTTTTACTGGATCGAAATTTATCCGGAAAAACATTGTGCAACTTTTAATGGACTGAGAGAGGCAGAATGGATTATGAAGCCGAACTTTTTCCTTTTACGCGCAACAGATTTCCTGAGGGTATCGCTTACCCTCTATCTGGAAAATCTCAGACTCTACGCACTACCAAAAAACACTTACAGAACTTATCGGAAGTTAACTGAAAAGTTTTAATCAACTTGGAACACTCATCTATTTATGGAGATAAAGCGGGATTCCTGCAATGACTGAAGCGCAAGCTGATATGCTGTCAAGTTCAATACTTAGCGATTTGCTGATCGAATCATCCGTGAAAAAGACAGACCATCTATGGATCCATGCAGACCTGTCCTGAGGAGAGAAAAAGGTTATCAAAATTAAATATGATAAAAAAACTGGTCTGGATGATATCCCCTGTTTTTTTATTTTTTCTGAGGACAGAGTGGGGGCAAATTGAATAAAGAAATAAAAAAGGGCTTAGAGATTTCTCCCTAAGCCCTTGATTTTGCTGGCGGGGCCGACGAGACTCGAACTCGCGACCTCCGGCGTGACAGGCCGGCGTTCTAACCAGAACTGAACTACGACCCCGTATCGTGTATATGGTGGGCGGAACAGGGCTCGAACCTGTGACCCCCGGCTTGTAAGGCCGATGCTCTCCCAGCTGAGCTATCCGCCCCCTCCATGGTCTGTTATTTAACAGGATAACTCGGGACAGTCAACCAAAAACATGTATAAAAACATAAATATCTGCTGAAGTAAAACAGGGAAATTACGATTCAGCAATAACTTCGAGCCTGGTAAAACTCAGGCTACCCTGTTGATATCCTGCGTTCCGGAACGCTCCTCTTTCTTATCAATCTTTCTTGGAACGAGACCGCATGCCATAAAGGCCGTGCATTCTTTACGTGCCTCAAAGGAACATTCGGCAATGTTCCAGCAGGGAGTGTAAAGCAACAACTTTTTAATGGCGGCAATGCTGATGCCATTTTTATGGATCATATCCCGTAGACAGGTAACCCAATTGATATCATCCATCGTAAAGTAACGCCACTTCCCTTTACGCATGGGCTTGATCAAGCCCTCCTGTTCGTAGATGCGGAGGGTTCGGGGATGGACTTCAAGCATCTCAGCCGCTACACCTATGGTGAATATAGCCTTGTTTTTGTCTAACATTTCTGGCTCCTTTTATGGTGATCACAGATGGATAGATCTGTTTCTCACGCCATGGGCTTTTGTGCAGCAGTCCTCTCAATGGCTCTCAAACGCCTTTCCGAAAAACCGTTCTCCCAGGACAAAGGCGGCGCCAATCAATCCTACTCCTGCCAGAACGACCAGCATTTCAGCAATAGAGGGTGTATATGCGGCATAGTCGGGAATACCTCTAATCTCGCTGAACTGTGGAACCAGCTGTCCTCCGACAACCAGATCATAGCGCGACACGAACTGGCCGATGAGGGTCATGATCGCTGCAGTGGACATGGCGGCGATACTGTTGAGTTTGGTCGCAGAAAGCAGGATGATGGGGAAGACCAGGCCGATGGCAATTTCAAAGACCCAGAAGTTAGTGGAAAGCGGTCCACTGATAAAGGCATCTGCTGTCAGACGGCCTGCTGTTGTTCCCACATATAAATCTACCATTTTCCATACTGTGGCTACGCTCACCAGGAAAAGTGTCAAGAGAAGAATCTTCCCGGCGGTCTGTATGCCGTAATAAGTCGTGGTGGGCATCTCCCCTTTTCGCATTTTGACTGACGCATGGGTGAAGATGATAGCAGCAGCAGCCCCTGACATAAAGGCTGAGGCCAGAAAATACACCGGCAATTGGGCTCCGGTCCAACAGGCCCGGCAGGGGATGGTGGCAAAGACGCCTCCAAGAGTTGTATTCGCTGCAACCTCAGTTACTGCTCCCAAAACGCCGAAGCCTATGGCCATCTTATACCTTTTGCTGAGAATCAGATAGAATTCAACCAGCATGAAGGCTACAGCCGTACCATAAAATGTTCCCATCCACCAGATATTCGAGGTAAGATTGGGTGAGGTGATGTTGTAAATCAGCATCCGCCATGGACTCTCAAGTTCCATCCCGATCAGGACGAAAGCACCCAGGATGGTAATTATTGAAAGCCAGACCATCCGATTGGCCAGAGGAGCAAGTCTGTTTCCCCCAAAAATATGACTGATTACGGCCAACAGACACAAACCCGTTGAAGTGATGGCGAAAAAAGCATAACCGGAGATGAGGATTCCCCAGGGCATTATCCGGGTGTTGTTATACACCTGATGGTGTCCTGCTATGAAAGAGTATAATCCTGCCGCCACACCCGCGATCAGCATCAGGATAAAAATCGCGGCTATCTTGTTAGTTGCCGGCGTGGCCACTCTCGGTTCTGCTGTAGCTGCTAATGAAAATGAACCTTGCATCACATTGTCTCCTTTTCGAGTTGATATGAACTGAATATTTTATCCGATATCTCACAGGGAGGCAGGCTCAGCCGCCTCCCTGTTACTTCTACTGGTAGCCAGGGAGTAAAGCCCTATAATGACGGCAATGACAGAAAAAGGCCCCATTACGACGAAGAGGAACAAAGCAAGGGTGAACCAGAATCTCTCACTGAGCCCAGTGAACAGGTCCGCTATCCTGGCGGCAAACAGCGACTTCTCCCCTCTCTTCTGATTGAGTGTGAGTAAGTGAATAGATGTGCTCATTGTATGCCCTCCCCTTGGTCTGTCGTATTTTGCGGCGTCTCATCCTTTTGCCTAGTACAAGAGCAAGGGATATGCCAGAGGGCAAACTATCTGAGTTACAGGAAGGGCATCGTCAGAATAAGTATCTAAAAATGCACGACAATATGTGTTAGATATTAGGTTTTACAAGAACAGTGTGATGATTTTTTTGTGAGTAAATGTACAGAAAAGGAATCAACTTGCGCCCGAAAAAGCCCTAAAGTGGACTCAATATTCGCCAAGCCAGACGGATTAAAACATAACCCCCAGCCCAGGTCAACTTTTCGCTAACTACTTGTATTTATACGAAATTATCAGATAGAAACATCTTATGGAAGGACTGGCGTACAGCCGAATCAGTTTCTTAAAAGACAGAGACCTCAATTTTCAGAAGTCTATTTCTTTAGAATTTATTCTTTTAAATCAAAAGATTAGATCAAGAGAAGTGAAGGAAGGCTTAATTTGAGCCCACGGAAGCACGATTCATTGACAAGAGACACCGTAAGACAGCGACCAAAGACAGGTGGAAGGAATTTCGGCAGAGTATATGGTAAGGGAAAAGGGAGAAATTTATTGACAGGACTAAGCGGAAAATGTGTAAAGGTGGGGTGACAGTAGCAGCCCGTCGGGGGAGGAACGGGAGGCCGCCGGTATTCGGCAGCCTCCCGTAATACTTTCCAGGGCGTTAACAGAAAGGAGAGAACCCTCAGTGATGTCCTCCCCCACCATGTCCTTCATCTTTCTGATTACCTCCGGTCTTTCTTTCCAGACCCATCACTCCAATATGGCACAGTGTACATCTGGTATTGGAGGCAAAAGCCATTGATCCGTCGTGGCAGGAGCCGCAGTATTTGCCGTCGTAAAGCGCTTCCATGGTGAATTTTTCGGGATGTTCCTCGGCAGCTCCGATTCTCATCTGGAAGGCGTCATCATGGCAGGATTCGCAGCCGAATCCCATCTCCGTGTGTTCAGCATGGTTAAATATGACAGCTTTGACAGGCTTGGTAAAAATGATTTCTTTTTTCTCGGGCCTGGGGTGGCATGCTTCACAGTTCGTGTCGGCACTGAAGGCAAAAGCTCCATCGTGACAGGCGCCACAGTACTTACCCTCAGCAAAGGCATCCATGGTGAAGTCCCCATTTTCCTGGGCAGCTCCCACCATCATCTCGAATATACCACTGTGACAGCTGCCGCAGTCAAGGCCCATATCCTTGGTGTGGGTCTTGTGGCTGAAGGTGGCCACTGAAGGCTTTTCCCAAACTATAGTTTCTTCGGGGCCGTACTGAGCAGGGTCATAGTCTTCGGAACCTATTGCTCCCGTGACAGTTCCCAGGAAAAGACCGACGCCGGCGAGTGCAGCATACACCTTGAACATTTTCGTATCCATAATCATCTTCATCCTCTCCAGTAATTAGGCATTCATGTAATAGACGTTTGGCAGGGCACCGGTTTCCGGACGTAAAACCCAGACAATCTTGCCCGGCGAGTGAACCAGTCTGTACACCCTACTGGAAGTGTCACTGAGATCGCCGAATACTCTGACATCGGCTGGACAGGCTTCATCACAGGCCGTGACCTTTTTCCCTTTGGTGAGTCTGCTCTCAAAACAAAAGTCACACTTGTCAACAGCTCTGGTTTCTTCCTTGAAATACCTGGCATTGTAAGGGCAGGCCGCCATACAGGTCTTACAGCCGATACATTTTTTGGAGATCATCCGTACTATGCCATTTTCTTTGTCTTTATAGGTGGCTTTGGTCGGACATACCCTGACACAGGGAGGCCTGTTGCAGTGATTACACAGCACAGGCATGAAGATGGTCTCCTTCTCGTTGGGTCCGATGATCTCTTCTCTTTCCAGAATTGTTGTCCG
>JBEPXR010000094.1:0-8745 GCA_041641775.1 Desulfobia sp.
AACTGGCATAACGGCAAGATCATAGGAGGCACTCTCACCAATCCTCCTCTGCCGGGTGAGGCAGGTGAGGGGATAATTTTCTTCGGCGACATCTCACCTACGGGTAGCGCCGTCGGTCCTGGATATACCGTGGGCTTCGGCTCCACTCCCATGCCCCATGAGCCTGAGGGGTATGACGGCCAGTTTTCGGGCCAGTTCTACGGCACCGAGTATCAGGGGCTCGGACTGACAGGCGACGGAGCCGGCTATGCCATTGCCGACCAGTCCACCGTGGCTGAAAACTGGAAAATGACCGGGGCCGGTTTCAAGGAGCCTGCAGGCACAGGCCCTGTGTACCAGGACGCCGCCCCCACCGGCAGCATAACCTGGAGCGGTTTCGTCACCGGTATGGCCGAGAACCTGACCTCAGGGATCTCCTTTAACCGTATGCTGTTTAAAAACAATGATTCCTCGCTCTTCCAGCTCGCCGTCAATCGTGATTCCGGTGAGATCAGCGGCACACTCACAGCCCAGGGACAGGTGAGCGGCAGTTATTCAATCGAGAATGTGAAAGTGGGGGGAACCCTGCCCTCGGCCTACGTGAATGATCAGGCCCTGGTGGCTGAACTGGGTTCAGGTGGAATAACCGATGGATCAGGGGTCAAGTACGGCGGATCCATGGAGCAGGAACTGAAACCGCATGGCAGCTACCTGCTGGCCAATCGTTCCGGCCTCCGGCTTTCCAGCTACACCTCTTGGGGCTACTGGGAAAGCGCTTTTGACGATCCCGCCACCCCCACTGATGCCTACCATCTTCACGCCCCCGGCTCTCTCTGGCTGGCCGGAGCCCTTACCGATCCTGCCGCCGTCCAGGATCTTATAGATCAGGGATTTACCGGGATTTACCAGGGAAAGGCCGTGGGCATCGTGATCGATCCCGACCTTGCCGGCACCGTCAGCCCGCTGACCTCCGGCGGCGGGGCAGACACCTGGGGAGATGTAAATCTGAATATTGACTTTGCCGGCAGTGCCGGCACCCCGGTGAGCGGGACTTTCAGCTTCGACCAGGCAATCCTTGACATCGATTCCACGACTGGTTCCCTAACCAGCTCGGGTTTCCAGGCCGGTGTTGCCGGCTCCTCTGCCAGTTCTGTGAATGGGGCTTTTTACGGTCCTGGTGCCGAAGCCGTGGGAGGGAACTTTCACGTGGAGATGACCACCGGCGGTACCCGTTACCAGGGTATATTCGGTGCCGATCGCCAGCCCTAGCCGAAGCGGTTGCAGGGCATCCTGTCCCGATAATCCTTCCTGTCTGACAAAAGACTTGTTTTTAGCTCCTGTCTGCCTTATAAACTCAAGGGGGCACATGCTCCCTTGAGTCCGCGTCGTCCTTGTTGTTTTCTGCAAGTCTGTCCAAGGGGAACTCTCTATGCAGTTACTGGGTGTGATCAGCCGGGATATGGAGAAAGCCAGCACCAGGTACAGACTGGGTCAGTATCTTGGTTTTCTTGAGTCCAAAGGTGTCCGGTCTGATTTTATTCACCGTAAGTCCATCAATAAATCTGTCCTGAGCAGGGTTAGAAACAGCGATGTGCTGTTCAATCAAAAATGTCTGTTCAGCCATTCTCTGGCCGAAAAGATGATTGAAAGCAGCAGGCGAAGTATATTTGACTTTGATGATGCCATCTATACCAGGCCCGGAAGACCCGATTCTCTTCTGACCAGGTTCAGGGTTCTGCGTCGCTTGAAACTCTGGCTCACCAGGGCTGATCTCGTGACCGTGGCCAATGATTATCTGGCTTCCTATGCCAGGAAGTATTCCTCCGGGGTGGTTGTGATTCCCATGGCTTTGGATCTTGAAGTGTGGCGGCCTTCTGCAGGAACCAGCGGCGATAAAATAACCATAGGCTGGGCCGGGGCACCGGTGAACATTCCCCTGTTGGAGAGCCTGGATCCCGTTCTGGCGGAACTCTGCCGAAAGTATCACAATGTTCGGATCGCCGTTTTCTCAGGACGGAAACCGGAACTCAGCTTTCCCTTCGACTATTACCCTTACAGGTCGGGACAGGAGGCTGATTTCGTCCGCAAGCTCGACCTGGGACTGCTTCCCCTCGATGATGATGAGTTCGCCAGGGGAAAATCACCGATCAAGGCTATCCAGTATCTGGCCTGCGGCATTCCGGTTGTCGGACAGGTCAGGGGGGCAACAGCAGAAATCCTCAGTCCGGAAAACAGCCGTGCCGTCTCTTCCCCCAGGGAATGGCTGGAGGCACTCTCCCGTCTGGTTGAGGCTCCTGCCTCCAGCTTGAAGATGATGGGTGAGGCCGGCCGCAGTCATGTTGAGATGCATCATGATATCCGCAAGGTCAGGAAAAAACTTCTCCAGGTTCTTTACCCCTAAACCGGTTTATATTCTGAAATGGATCCAGGAACAAGAACTACAGTGCTGCATCTTCGGAGCAAGTTCACCGGTGATTATCCCTTGATTAACCAGATTATCCTTGGCTTGGGAGAAGGTTACGAACATATTGTCTGTTACCTGACTGACAACGGTAACCGGAGAGATTCCCTGCTGGATCTGGGCTATAAGGTATTCTGGCTTCACTACAGGAAGGAAGATCTGCGGCCCTTCCGTTATGGAGTGGTGCGGGAGTTGGACAGGATCATCAAGGAGAACGGAGTGGATATTATTCATGCTCACCGCCATAAACCAACATTTTATGGTCTTATGGCAGCCAGGAAAAACAAAAAAGTAAAATTGGTCTCCACCGTCCACGGAATGGATCGCACCAGAAATATCTCCAGGAAACTGCAGAATCGGCTTTTATTGCCCGGGGCCGATGTGCTGGTCTGTGTCTCCGATTCAGTCAGGAAAGACGTGATCGCGTCGAATCTCTGGCTTGATCCGGATAAACTCAGGGTTATTTACAATGGTGTTGATCTCAAACCTTTTGCCACTGTCGAGAAAAGCAGGGAAGAATGCCGGAAAGCGTTCAACCTTCCCGTTGACGGCTGGATCTGGGGTACCGCCGGCAGGCTTTCTCAGGTAAAAGGTCACAGTGTGCTGCTCAAGGCCTGGTCCCGGAATGCTTTTGAAGGGGACAACAAACATCTTGTTATAGCCGGGGACGGACCCTTGCGAGACGAACTTGAAAAACAGGCCAGGGAACTGGATATTGCCTCGACAGTCACCTTTCTCGGGCAAATATCGAATATTCCGGCATTTCTCAATGCTCTGGATGGTTTTGTCATGCCGTCCTGGAAAGAGGGCTGTCCCCTGGCCGTCGTGGAAGCCATGGCCACGGGTCTTCCCATTGTCGCCAGTCGAACCGGAGGAATTCCTGAGATGTTATCTGTTCTTACTGAAAAAAATCTTGCCTGTCTGGTACAGCCGGGCAGCAGCGAGGACTTTGCTTCATCGATGCGGACGGTCATGGACTGGTCCTCTCAGAAGTACCGCCAGGCGGTTGAAGAAACCCGGCATTGTTCCCTCTTTTTCGACGCTGAAAGAATGATTGCCCAGACCGGTTTCTTGTACGAAGAAATAACAGATAATTCTTACGGTAACCTGCAGGACAGCCTGGCTGAAACATCAAGAAGATAAGACACGGAGTAGAAAAGAAGTGAAAACCATTTTCCGTCAATTCATGGCCACCCGTCACTTGAAAGACAGTCTTGAAAGAATTTCATGGCTTGAAAAAAAATTACCTACTTCCGGCGGCCGTTTTGCCGTTCCTTTTGTCTACTCGGGAAAGGGATGTTTCAAATCCATCGAGCCCCGGCAGAATATGGCGGAGATCGAAGCACTTTATCATGAGGTCCGTGCTCTGGCTCCGGAGAGAGTTCTCGAAATCGGCACCGCCAAGGGGGGGACCCTTTACCTCTGGTGCCAGGCCGCCCTCCCTGGAGCCACTATTGTCAGCGTGGACCTTCCCGGTGGGGAATTCGGTGGCGCCTATTCTCCTCTCCGGATTCCGCTGTATCAATCTTTTGCCAGGGAAGACCAGCAACTGCATCTCCTGAGGGCGGACTCCCATCGCCCCCAAACAGTTGAAAAGGTTAAAGAACTTTTTGAACATCGCCCCCTCGACTTTATATTCATAGATGGAGACCATACCTATAAAGGCGTCAAGGCCGATTTCCACCAGTACGGTCCCCTTGTCAGGCCCGGAGGTCTTATCGGCTTTCATGATATTCTTCCTAGAGCCGATTTGCCTGACATCGAGGTGCACAGGTTCTGGCGGGAAATCAAGGACAGGTATGATTCTGAAGAATTTATCGGTACTGAGAGCACCGGCAGGAAGGTGATCGGTATCGGCCTGCTGAGAGTCGGTGAAGAACCATTGTCTCTGTTCTGAAATACGTCCGGGTGACTCTTACCTTGATTTCCATCAATGACCCTGAAATAATCTGTCTGTACCGGGACACCGCCCTGGAGGAGGATCCCGCCATCTGGCTCGGCAAAGCCGACCAGGCAGTAAGCAGACCGGATGCGGTTTTAAAAAGCGACGGGGATAAGAAAACGCTGAAAACCCATCTCAGTCCGTGGGGGGAAGTCTGTCTCCACGATACCAGATGGCACGGTTTCAGAAAAAGTGTGTCATTTTTTCGCAAAAGTCCCGGCAGGTCAGCCTGGGAACTCTCCTCCACGTTCGCGGATATGAATATACCTGTTATCGAGCAGGTGCTCTTTCTGGAAGTGAAACGGAAAGGCTTTATCTCCCGCACCATCCGGGCGAGCCGCTGGCTTGAAGGGTGCAATCTCGGCCAGCTGGCAAGAGAGCGAAACGAATGGACCGAGAACCGCCTGGCAGATATACTGGTCAAAGCGGTATCGAGCATAGCCCGTTTCCACGGAGCAGGCTTTATTCATGGTGATTTGAAATGGTCCAATCTGCTCTATGCTGCCGGCCGCGGTCCGGAAGTTTTCCTTACCGATCTCGATCATGTCCGGAAATCGCGTTCACCTGCCGCAAGGGGGAGAGATCTGGCCAGGTTCATTCTGGCAGTCGCTGAGTTCAACATGCCGGAGGAGGTGGAAGAAAAACTGATCGGCAGGTACCTGGAGGTCTGCAGAGAGAGACCTGATGAGATGAAGAAGAGTCTTTTCAGGCATCTTGCCCGAAAAAGGAAGAGGTATGAGAAGAGAGGGGCAATTGCCTCGAATGCCCCTGTTTAATCAGGATCCACGTTCATTATATTTCGCCAGCCTGTCCTCGGTCAATTGCTTAACTTCTGCTGCAAGCTCATCGCGATAAGGGCAAAGTTCTGGATTTTCAAGCAGGTAAGCATTCAGAAAGAGCAGGCGGTCCATCCCGGTTATAACCGGATTCAGAGTCATGTTAATCTGGACCAGATTCTTGAGCCTTTTTTTCCTGGGCAGGTTTCTGCTGTAGAGTGCGGTTCGTTCGTTATCAAGAAACCAGAAGGAAAGTTCGCCGGGGGAGGTCTCCTCTATGAGAATATTACCCCAGCGCAGATCTCCATGGATAATTTTTCGGGCATGGAGTCGTCCGACAGCCCGGCCGAGACCGTTTATCAGCCGCTTTTTTATGATTCCCTGTTGCCGGTTCGAACGGATGGACAGCTCCTCCCTGACAAATTGGCTGAGATTTCTGGCGCTGCCGGCTGCTTCCGAAACACTGAAATTGAAAGCCCCTTTCCTTCCTATGAGGATACACCTGGGGACATTGAAGCCATGCCTGAGGAGCAACTGATCCCCCCTGAGGGCCCGCTTCGCCCGGTTGCCTCTGAAAAGGGCCTTGAAGGATTCAAACGTATTGCGATTGAGAAAGGCCTTATAGTAGTAATCCCTGCCTTCATAGGTGAATGTGTAGACCCTGCTGTGCTTTGAACTGGTAACTATAGCAAAGGCACTACCATTCCCCGGATCTTTTCTGCAGCATTTTTCCAGGAAACCGGGATCGGCGGTTCCCTTATAAATTTTGAGTGCAAATCCTTTGAACGCAGTCTGCCGGTAGTCGTTCATATTTCTTTCAGTTATTTCATGAACAAAACAAGATCTACAGATCAGTTTTGGGAGCCAGGTTGTTTTTAAAAGTATGTTTACGAATGCGTTCGGTCTTTTTAACCATCCATTTGTATTGCATTCTCCCCAGAAAATCAAGACTGGTTGTTTTCTTGTAGATATGGAAAAGATAGATCCTGTCCTGTTCAGAAAATATCGATTCCGGGAGACTGAAGTTCAGTTCGGCCAGGGCCTTGACCGGCCAGCGGAAACGGCTGCTGATTTTCCTGTCCACGTGCTGTAGATCAAAGAGTACAATTGCTGGTACAGGGGAATCCAGGTCGTCCATGAGAATATGGGTGGCATTGAAATCTTTCTGATTGATTCCGCTTTCGTGCATGTGTCTGGCATACCTGGCAATGGCGGCCAGGATATTTTTTCTCCGCTGTTCATTTGCCGCCGTTTTCAGTTGGTCAGGCTGCTTGAGGATGATCTCTTCCAGGGAAAATAAGGGACTGAAATCCAGGGTTATGAGAAACGATCTCAGGGTGGAAGACACCTTTTTCGTCCCGCCGGCTACCGGGACCGCGGTGGCCAGTCCTCTTTTTCTGAAATCGCAGTAAGTTTCAAATTCCTCAAGTCCCTCTCCTTTCCGGTTTTTCGGTTTCAGTGATCCGGCGGCATCATGCAGCCAGCTCAAAGGCTCGCTGTGTCTTTTCAGGTAAAGGCGCAATCCGGCTGGGGTAGCGTCTTCCGGATGACCGGTTGAAGGATCGGCCAGTTCCATGGTGCTGACGGACCTGTTGTTTTTCACTTTAATGAGTTCTCCTCCCGGATAGTTCCAAATATCATCGAAACTCAGCAGCCCTGCCCGGCGTAAAGTCCGGTTGAAATCCCTGTTGACGACCAGGGCCTCCTTATCAGTAAAGACCGGATAGTCGCAGTTGATGATACTGGAAAAATTCTCCCGGGATCGATTCATGAACCAGCCCCTGTTGCTTCGATAATCTCGACAATTTTTGGAATGCGGCCGTAGAGGTCGACCTGCTCCGAATAAGCAAGAGCTTTTTCCCGCATAGTTTTCCTGTCCAGAGAGACAAGAAGTTCTCGAAGAAGGCGGTTCATGACATTTTGCTCGAAGGGAGTAGAGGGGACTATCAATCCAGCACCTGACTTTTTGATGTGGACGGAAAATCCGCAGGTATCAGTGGCCAGAACCGGGACTCCCGCAGTGATGGCCTCAACAATGGGGTTGCCGGTGTTTTCGTTGCGGGAAGGCTGCATAACCAGATCCGCATCCGCCAGAAATGACGGCACATCATCTCTGCCTCCCATGAAAAATACTCTCTGGCCAATCCCGTGCCTGGCGGCAAGCTTTCTGTATTTCTTCGTGGAGCCCGAGCCGACCACGACAAGGAAGGTGGTGTCTGTCAAGGTCTTCGGTAGTGAGGCCAGCGCCTCGATGGCTCTATCCACACCCTTGGTTTGAAAGTTGGATCCGATCATCAGAAGAATGGTATGCGCTGAAGACAGGCCGAGTTCTTTTCTGATCAGGCCTTTTCTCCCGTTATCGAGACAGGAGCGGATCAGCTCTTTATCTACCCCCGGTGGAGCGTAGTGGAATCTGGATTCCGGAGTATGATATATCTGCTGATATATCTGTTTTTCTTTTTCAGCCAGGTAGATGATCTGGGTATGGGAATCAGGTGAAAAAACGGCTTCTTCCAGCCGGGAAAAACTTCTGTACCTGGGAGACAACCTTGACCATGAGCTTCTTTCTCTCTCAATCCGGGCCCGGTAACAGGTGTCTCCGGCATAGTAGAGATCCAGTCCGGGGATCTTGTTGAAACCTATAGTCAGAGACTTTGTTTTTTGGGCAAGAAGGCTGCTGAGGCACTTCAGGTAGGCTTCCGCCCTGCGGTGATTACTTTTTTTCCTGGCAGGAAGGATTTCTAGATTAAAATCATCGGGGACATCGCCCATCCATCCCATGGTGTAGACATCTATTTCATGGCCCCGGGCCGCACAGGCTTCGGCAACAGCCTTGAAATTGCGCTCCAGGCCACCGTAAGGGAAATAGTTGAAAAGACAGAATGCCAACCGCATTAAGGATTATCCTTGGCTGTAGAGAATCTTCTCTGCCAGTGAAACATCTTCCCCCGATCTACTCCGTCTCTCTTGTCCCCGGTCTTTACGACAGTAATCGGTATACCGTTTTCAAGCACACGAAACTGTTCCAGTTTCTTTATCATTTCAGCTCAGTTACCTATAATTGAATTTATCACTTCAAGGGCTTTCGCGGTTCCCCCCCTCCTGTTTTCAATATAAGCCCGGGCCTGTCTGCGGATCGATTCCCGGTCTAGAGGCTGGCGGAGTTCGGTGGAAAGAAGATCACAGACTTCCTCTGTACTTCGGGCTTCATGAACCAGTCCCTGCTCAATAACGCTTCGTCCGATCCACTGAAAATTGGCCCAGTATGGGCCAATAACCGGTCTGAGGCCGCAGGCCAGAGGTTCAAGGAAATTCTGGCCGCCCAAAGGAGCAAGACTGCCTCCGACAAATGCCGCTTGCGCAAGACCGTAAGCGGAGTCGAGTTCTCCCATTCTGTCCCAGAGAACAACCTGAGGGGGATCAGCAGATTCATCCGTCCCGGTTCGGAGTGACCAGGACAGGGCCATCCTGTCGAGTCTTTTCTGCCACGGTCCAATCCTGTGCATATGTCTGGGAAAGAGACCGATCACCACCCCGGGGTTTCCGCTGATAAGAGTAGGGATCAGATTACTGATCTGTTCTTCCTC
>JBEPXR010000095.1:0-8725 GCA_041641775.1 Desulfobia sp.
AGGTATGTATGGTAACTATCCTGACCCTTTCCTCATCGCTTTCCAGACGCATCTGCCGTTCCTCGTCCCTCTCTCCCTTTTCTGAGCATCTGCTTTCATGAAGATAGCGGAGCACGGAATTGATGCCTTTGTGATATTCCCGTGTATATCGTTCCAGGAGTTCTCCCAGATGAAGAATATTGGTAAGCCTTCTTTCGCCGTCGAAAAAACGCAAGGCCTGCTTCCTGAATCTCTCCCTTTCCAAAAGGGTTCGGAACATAGCTATAAAACCTCTGTTCTGCCAGAGATCACGATATCCCTGGAAACGCCTGACACAGGCAGCAATAGCGTCTTCATTAGATGTCAAGCCGGTTATTTCTGTTACAGTATCCGGGAAAAAGTCAGTAGCCAGGGCCGAACGTATCTTGATTTCGTTGCAGGGATCCCCGACCGCCTTAAGGATAATCTCGAGTTCCATGGCCTCCCTCGTCTTGAACAGGTCTCCGGCAGCCTGTACCACACTGCTCACGCCGACTTTCCTGAGTCCTTCCCGGACGAGGTAAACCTCTGCATTTTTTCGCACCAGCACCGCAATATCACCAGCCTTCAACCGGCGCTTACCGATTTTGATTCTTCCTAGACGAGCTTGGCTCAACAGGGTACAGATCTCCGAGGCCAGGGCTGTTACAATGTTTTGAACGGCCTCGGGCTTCTTGACAAGTCCGGGTTTTTCAACGTTCCGCACCCCGAGCCAAAGCTTGAAGGGTGCCTGGGCTTCTCCGTCGACCAGGAGTTCCTCCCTGTCATTTTTAACAGCCGGTGCCACTGGAGCGAAGGCAATCTCTTCGAAGAGGAAGGGATTGGCATTCCGGCTGAAAATGGTATTGACCGCACGAATGAGGTCAGGCTGGGAACGATAGTTAAAGACCAGACTCTCCCTTGAGGAAGCGGATCTGGCTGCTGCGAGATAGGAGTAAACATCTGCTCCCCGGAAACTGTAAATCGCCTGCTTTGGGTCACCTATAATATAAAGGAGATTGGCGGGACTGTCCTGATAAACCCGGGAGAAAATCCGATACTGCAGAGGATCGGTATCCTGAAATTCATCTATCAGAGCTGCTTTGTACTTCCGCCGGATAAAATGGGCCAGCGGCTTTTTTCCCTCTTTTCCGCCGACCCCTTCACTTTCTGATTCCAGGGCCCTGGCCAGGAAAAGCAGAAGATCGTCATAGGAGACTACGCCGGCTTTCTCCTTCCGACGGTCCAGCTCTGTCTCAACAAAATCCAGGGACTCGACCTGTAAAGCGACTACCAGGAATTCATAGGTCTTTTCCAGGTCCCACCAGCTTTCAATAATATTTTCACAGAGGTCAAAAAAAGCGTGGCAGGGCGGTTCATAATTTTTCTTGGTCTTTGCTGCCAGTTGGGAACTGGCAAACTTATCAAACGCCTCTGGCAAGTTGCCCTCAAGGAACCTGTCAGTTGCCAGAAAAAGATCGATTTCAGCAAAATACTTATCAAGTTTACAGGCTACTGTCTTATGAAGGCCTTCGTTTTTTTTCAGAATACTGCGGATAGATTCTCCTTCTCGCGACCAGAAGTCCCGGACTTCAGACACTCTTTCCCGCAGCCTGTCCTCTCTTTCCCTGAGGGCGGAACCATCCAGGAGATCCCTCAGTCTTTCCCGGTCGATATTCGGCAGAATTTCCAGGCCGGCTCTCATCCTTGAAGCCAGTCTGACCAATCCCTCAGGTTGAAGCCGGTAGCCGGCAAAAGTCAACAAACCCGGACTGGCCCGCGTGACTGTCCTCCGCCAGAAATCTAGAACCGCTCCCCTTACCATCTGCTCAAAATCAGGTTCGACCGCCAGGTCAAAGGCCGTATCGGTTTCAAGGGAATTTTCCTGCAGAATTCGCTGACAGAATCCGTGTATGGTAAATATTGCGGCCTGGTCGAAGTTCCTTAGAGCATCATGCAGGGCGGCTCTCCCCTTATTTCCATCGGGAATCTCTGAAATCAACCTGTTAATGAGTTCGTCTCCGGCCTGCTCCCCCTGCAAAACGGCCAGACACTCGACCAGTCTCTCCCTGATCCTGGCCCTGAGATCAGCAGTGGCCGCCCTGGTGTAGGTCACCACCAGAATCTCATCCACACCGAGTTTCTTTTCAAGAACAAGCCGCAGAAATAAACCGGTTAAAGTATAAGTCTTCCCGGTGCCGGCACTGGCGTCGAGGAGATGGAAGCCTCTCAAGGGAGCATTCAGAATGTCAAAATCCGTAGACATGGGCAAGTTCGGGGTTTTGGTTTTCCCGGCCGCCGGGTAAAAGGTCATGATACAGCATGCCGGAAAAATCTCCGGGGCTGTATCTTGTCAGCACTCACAGACATGTTCATATATCGGCTTGAAAATCTTCAAGGCCAGTTCCTGAAATTCGGCCCCTAAGGGGAGTTCCTGCCGGTAGCGAAATTCCAACCAGGGATCAGCCATCTCCCCCGGGATCCGGCTGTTTCCAAGCCACTGCGCTTCCGCCTTTTTCAGGGATCGATCAGTTTTTCCCACCAGTTTTTCCCGGGCAAAGGCGTGGGAGGTTTCACTGAAAAGAGGCAGTGGACGGCATATGTTTACACGGTATAGATCGATTATTCCTGTAAGGATCGCTGCCGGTTGCGAGACTCCGGACAAAGTAATTTCCCGATCCTTGCCAATAACCGCACTCTGCGTATACAACCCGTCATCATCTTCAGCAAGAAGACAGAGCACCAGATGCCTCAGCCATGCCCTCAAAATGTCCTTGCCTTTGAGACGGGCAGGCCTGACGTGGACAAATCCGTTTTCCCGCAGATCGGAAAAAACGCCCCTGAGCATATAAGCACCGCAAGGGACCTCAAACTCAAGGAGAGGAAGAAGGCGGGAATCGTATTTCTTAAGCCGCCGCATCAATTCCAGCACTTCCGCCCGCAGACGGAACAAAGCGGCTTTGCCCATTTCCCCCGGGGGCAGCTGCCCCCGTGCTCGAAAGAGTTCTTCCATTTGCCGCTCTCCCGACTCCGGAAACTGGGACCGGCTCATATCCAGGCTGAGTTGATAAAGATTCAGCCCTACAAGTCGCAGAGGCTCCTCGTCGTCTGGTAGTGACTCTTCCATACTGAGATCGATACCGAGCCTGTATCGGCAGAAATGGCGGACAGGATGCAGGAGAAAATCGGTCAATTCATCTAAAGCCAGTACCTGCTCCCCCTCCAGTCGACGGCTTCCGCCCTTCTCCGTTTCAGCTGGTGGTGGCAGGGGAAGATTCTGCCAGAAATTGAACTGGTCTTCCTTTTCCAGCCGCCTCAGAGACTGCCGGGCAGCCTCCCAATCGTTCACGGAATAACTGGAATAGCTGCTCCCTGTCCTGAAGTAGTCCGGATGGAAGGGCTGGAGACGGTGGCTGGCAATGAAAGCTCCGGAATCTGAGTCTCTTGATTTCCCTGTCATCCGGCTGAGATAATCCAGGAGTTCATCTACCAGGACAGAGGGGGGCTTATCGGTGTCATCATAAACAGACTGTCCGACATAACTCAGATAGAACTGCCTACGGGCCGAAATCAGGGCTTCCAGGAAAAGATAGCGATCATCCAGACGTCTACTTCTGTCTCCCGGGCGCTGGTTTTCTGCAGTCAGGTCAAAATTTATCCTGGGCTCGACGCGGGGAAAGGATCCGTCAGTCATTCCCAGCAGACAGACAATTTTGAAGGGGACAGCCCGCATGGGCAGCAAGGAGCAAAAAGTCACTCCCCCTCCCAGATAACCGGAAATAGAGGATTGATCATTAAGTTTTTTTTCTACTGTCTTTCTGATTACCGCAAGGGGCAGTTTCTCATCTAAGAGGGATTGCCCACTCTGCTCCTTGAGCTCTCCCAGGATGTCCCTGATAGACTGAAGATGGTTTTCCTCATCCCGATCCACATCCAGGCAGGAGTCCAGAATATCTACAAGTATTGCGGACCAATCAGCCAGGGTCTGGTCCTTTTCCAAATACTTTATTTTTGCAAAAAGTGTATGCAGGGCCTCAAGGGTCCTGGCCAAAAGTTCCATATCGCCTTCATTGATTTCAGCAAAGGGGGCAAGGGTGTCAAAAACACCTTCTTCCGCCATACAGAGCCCGAGAAGGAGCCGGTCAAGTCCGCTGCGCCAACAATATGCATCAAACCGGGGCAAACCCAGACTCTGCAGATGCTCCCTGTCCCTTCCCCAGTGAATGGAAACCTGCTTCAGCCAGTACTTCACCATCTCCAGATCTTCCTCAGACAGGTCGAATCGCCGTCTCACCTGACGGGCCTGGAGAAGATCCAGAACCCGGCTCACTTCAAAACGGCTGTCCCCCAGATCGAGAAGACCAAGGAAGATGGGAAGGAGTGGATTCTCCCTGGTCTGTCCCCGGTCGCTTATATTGTAAGGTATATACCAGTTCCGATCGGGCCCGACTTCAAATACAGCCTCTACCAGGGGGGCGTAGATATTTATGTCAGGAGCCATCACCACTATATCACGGGGCTCGAGGTCAGGATGTAACTCAAAAAGACGAAGGAGGTGATCCTGAAGCACTTCAATCTCACGCATGGGACTGTGGCAGGAATTAATGATGATCGAGTCATCCGCGGCCACTGATGCCGCCATGCCATCTGAGAGTTCCAGTATATCTCGCTGCAGTGCGGTTAGCATGGTATCATCACCGGGATCTACAAATTCTTCCAGTTCCTCTGTCTCAAGGTCCTGGAGCATATTCAGAAAATCTCGGCCCAAGCAGCCCATGGAGGCGAGGAGTGGATTGCCCTCTTCGAGATAGAGCTCTTCTGCGCTCTTTTTCTGCCCTTTGACCCGCCGGGCTATCTGTCCTGCATCCAGGATATGCCCCCACCAGTGGCGACAGGGAGTAATGAGGAAAAAATGTATTTCAGTCTGTCTGGCCAGTCCCTCCAGTATGGAAAGATGGAAAGGGGGGAGAGAGGAGACTCCAAAGACTGCGATTCGCTCAGGTAAGAGGTGGGAAACCTCACTTTGGTTCAGGCAGGAGAGCAGCTTGTCTCTGAGTACGCCCCGGTGACTCTGTCCATATCGTTGCTTCAGTTGATGCCAGAGTTCGGCCTGCCAGTTCTGCCGTCCACCTTCATCCCATTCAGCTATGAGATCAGGCCGGAAGATGATGTACTGGTCAAAAAGGTCCGCCACAATCCCGGCCAGCTGGTATCTCCTGAGAACGTCTTTCTGATAATGTCGCAAAGGGGTGAACCAGGGATGATCGGCGTATTCACGGAGCAGAGTCATGATCTGCCAGACACCTTTCCCCCGTTCATACAGAGTTGCGGTATCCGACTCCGGCAGGAGTTTGCGGGTGACCTCAATGATGAAATGGTTGGGAAACGGAAAATTGGAGTTGGCCCATACCGGCAGGCGGCCAGCCATCTCCATGGTAAGCCAGCGGGCCATGCCGCGGCTTTGGACCACAATAGTTTCCGGAGTGAAAACAGGAAGGGGTTGCCTCTTGATTATCTCTGCAAGCCGTCCTGCCAAAACTTCCGAATGATTGCTGGTATACAGATAAAAACCTGCCACACCTCCACTTCCTTTAACCTTATCTACTGGTTCGCCATTGCGGGATCTCTACTTTCCTGAAAGACGGCATCCCAGTCCTTACGAACCGGATCATGGCCTTTGTCAAGTATTGCTTCACAGACCTCCCGGAGGGAACGCCGATCTCCTATGGAGAATTGCTCGCCCTCCGAAGCAGGATTCCCGTATCCTCCAGGCATGGTACAGGAGCCCGCAGAGTAGCGGGTTGGTCCTAGACCGATCATTCCGTCCCGGAAACGCGATTCCTCCCTGGTGGAAATTATGAGACCAACATCGGGGTCGAAAATCCGCAGGGCGAATATGAGGTGGGCAAGCTGCTGTTCGCCAGTCGGCACCAGCGCCTGAAAATCCCCGGCAGCCGGTCGAATGCGGGGGAAAGAAACAGTGAGACCGGTCTGCCAGAAGTGTTTGCGCATGTAGGACAGGTGCATCCCCAGGGCCAATCCCTCCAGACGCCAATCCGCCAGCCCAAGCAAGACACCTATCCCGACTTCTCTCATTCCGGACAGTGCCGCCCTCTCCGGGGTAGCGAGCCGGTAGTCATAATCGGTCTTCTTCCCTCCCTGATGCACCCTTGAGTAAACCCGACGGTCATAGGTTTCCTGATAAACGGCAACCCCTGTAATTCCTGCCCGGAACAACCGGCTGTAGTCCCGTTTAGACATAGGCTGAACCTCAATGGAGATAGAGGCGAAGTGCGACCGAAGACGACCGGTGAGCTCAACCAGGTAGTTGACGTCAAGCTTTTCCGGGGCTTCACCGGAAACTAGAAGAATATGACGAAAACCCCGCTCTACCAGAATCATGGCCTCACGCTCGGCTTCCTCGATATTGAGAAGTCTCCGTTTTATCCTGTTCCTGGCTGAAAAGCCGCAGTACAGGCAACTGTTGCTGCAATAGTTGGAAAGATAGAGCGGTGCGTAGATCTGTATTGTCCGGCCGAATCTCTTCTCGGATATATCGGCGGAATATTGGGCCATGAGGGGAAGCTGAGAATCTGCCGCCAGCGACAGCAGGACAGCGAGGTCTTGTGTATCCAGATTACCGCCCCGCTCTCTTTTTCTGCAGACTTGGGTCACATCATCGGGTGTGCAGTCTGCAATAAGGCCGGCCAGATCATCGAAGGAGGGAGGGAGAAACATGGACTTTAGCGTAAAAATTCGAGTCCGGTGTCAGGTGAGGAACCCCTGACCTCCTTAACAGGCCGGCCGGCACCTGCCAGCCAAGCATTGCGGCCGGCCTCTACCGCCTGAGCAAAAGCCTTGGCCATCTGTACCGGATCTGCGGCAATGGATATAGCTGTGTTAACCAGCACGGCATCGGCTCCTATCTCCATAGCCTCGGCGGCATGGGAGGGTAGCCCCAATCCAGCATCAACAACGACCGGCACCCGGGCCTGATCTATGATAATTTCTACCTGGAATCTGGTCAATAAACCCTGATTAGTCCCTATTGGAGAACCCAATGGCATGACGGCGTGGGCACCGACATCCTGGAGCCGCAGACTAAGGATAGGATCGGCATTGATATAAGGCAGGACGACAAAACCCTCATTCACCAGGATTTCACAAGCCTTTAAGGTCTCGACCGGATCCGGGAGCAGCGTTCTGGGATCCGGAGTCACCTCCAGCTTCAACCAGTTCCCCCCTCCGGAAGCTCTGGCTAGGCGGGCGATTTTCACGGCCTCCTCACTGTTTCTGGCCCCTGAGGTATTGGGCAGAAAAAGATATTTCTCCCGATCAACATAGCGCATCAGATCATCTTCAGGATTATGCAGGTCCACCCGACGAAGTGCCACCGTTATAATCTCACAGCCTGAACTCTCAACGGCTCTGGCCATCAACTCCGGGGAGGAGAACTTTCCAGTCCCGCAGAACAGCCTCGATTTCAACTTTCTGCCAGCAATTATTAGTTCTGTATCAGTCATGATTTGTTTGTGAACGTCTTTTCTGTTTCTTTGGACATTACCTTAACGATAGTTAGACAACAGTGGAGAACAAATAGGAAACCTTTAATCTCCCTCAGAAGAAAACGGACAGCCCCGGCTCCTGTACTTTCAAATTCAACCCCCGGGAACGAAATGAATCACTTCAAGCCTCGCTCCCTCTGAAAGTTCCAGGTTATCGTAGTCTATCCGATCGATAATTCGGCCGTTATACTCTACTACAACAGAAAAAGGATCAAGCCCCAAACTTTTTAGATAATCGCTGAGCACCTGGTTCTCAGGAATCTCCCGCTCTTCACTGTTACAGATAATTCTCATACGGCTAAAATTGGATTGATTTGACTCGTTCGAGGATTTGCAGTTCAGCAACCCGATCAGACTGCTCATTAAAAGCTCAGGATTATCGATTTTTCAGCTCAGGATCCCCATATCTATCAATGATGAGCTTCACCACCTGATTGGCCTGATGATTTGCCGCTATACCAACTCTGGGAGCCATCAGACCTGTTCCAGGCCCGGTTGCGGTCCGGCCGTCTCCTACCATAAAGACGTTGGGATACATTTCCCGGGTGACTATCTCATTGCTTCCACCATACCCTGCAAGCCCGGATGCACAGACATAGGGAATGCCCCGCAGGGTGGTCAACGCTGTTCTCAGGGCTGAAGCTTTCATCTCGGGTCCATCGAAACATTCGGCCAGCACATCCACCTTGCTAAAGTGGCCGGGTATCGACTCCTCGGTTAACTTTTCCGCAATATATTCCCGCTTCAAGTAAGGATTTATGGCAGCCAGATTGACTTCCAATGCCTGAGTTTTGGGTAGACCGATCTGTGCAAGAAAATAGAACTGCCTGTTGATATTGCTGAGTTCTACTACATCATAATCAGCCAAGAGCAACTTGCCAACACCTATTCTGGTCAATGAAACAGCAAGATGACTGCCCAGGCCGCCAAGTCCCATAATCCCTACTGTAGCCTGTCGCAAAGAATCCTGAATCCAAGATCCATGTCTTCTTTTCAGAACTTCATCCAGATCCTTTTCTGTGACTTCCATTGAGACTAGAGAGAGGAAATAGTTGGAAAAATATACAATATAAAAAAGCTCCGAGTATATCCCGGAGCTTTTGGGAGGGCCATACTTCCAGACCCTTAATTCATTGCAGGTTTTTAACTGGCAGCTGAATCTC
>JBEPXR010000096.1:0-8687 GCA_041641775.1 Desulfobia sp.
CACAACAATCACCCGCGGGGGCGGGCTCCTACGATTCCTCTGGAAACGAAAATCGACAAAGAGCAGTGCTTCACTTCTACGCCCCTTCATATTAAGATTTCCACATCCGGGCTTTGACATCCAGATGGCGTCCCAATGTGGATCATTTATGTACATTATCAACCCAAACCACCCTTAAAGGGTTGGCTACTATGTAACGGTCCAGTTCCCTGGCATCTTTTTTTTTCGAAGGCTATGGTCGTAAGATTCTTTCTGAAATACTGCTCTGACTAGCAGTTTACTTGCCAGGAATTTTAGCGCATGAACCATAACGTATAAATCTTTTTCCTTTCCGAGCTCCATCATCACAATGCAAGTGATCCGGCATTACAACGAAACAGCCAGAACCCAAATTCCCCAAATTTCAATACCGGAATCCGATGGTTATCCCGGCAACTTGTTTGGGAATTTGATCATTGTAATTTGTTTGTTATTTGGTGCTTGATATTTATGATTTGCCCCACAGGGACGGGCTCCTGCAACAAGGTTCAGCTACGATTCTGCTCAATCATTTCCGGCAGGAGTTTGACGAGATAATCCACCTCGTCTCCGGTATTGTCCATGCCGAGACTGAGGCGCAGCGTACCGTAATCCGGGGGGACGGCCATAGCTTCCAGGACATGGGAGAGCTTACAGACTCCGGCCTTGCAGGCCGCTCCCGCCGAAACACAGATCCCCCGTTCATCGAGGCGTTTCACCAGTTCATCTCCTCTGGTTCCGGGTATGCGGATGCTGCAGGTATTGGGAAGCCGCGGACTGCCCCCGCCGTTTATCTCCGCTCCCGGAATCATCTTCTGAAGTCCATTTTCAAGCCTGTCCCTGAGTTCCCTGACCTTCTCCACTCCTCCCCTGAGGTGATCTGCGGCCAGCTCACAGGCCTTGCCCAAGCCGGCAATGTAGGCGGTATTCTCAGTTCCGGCCCGCCTCCCCCGCTCCTGCCCACCGCCCATGAGAAAAGGGTGAAAGGGAGAACCATTGCGGACGTAGAGAACGCCTATCCCCTTGGGGGCATGGAACTTATGACCGGAGAGAGACAGATAGTCCACCGGTACCTCTTCTACATCAAGGGGAATTTTTCCGGCAGCCTGGACGGCATCGGTGTGAAAAAGAACTCCTCTTCTCCGGGCCATGGCAGCCATTTCTCCAATCGGAAAGATGACTCCTGTTTCGTTATTGGCCCACATGACGCTGACCAGAGCCGTGTCAACTGTCAGGGACGCTTTGAACTCCCCAAGATCGATCATGCCCTTCCGGTTTACCCTGAGGGTGGTCAACCGGTAATCCCGGCCTGTTTTTTCGGTAAGGGCCTCACAGAGATTTTTTACGGCCGGATGTTCCACGGCAGTGGTTACCACACGTCTTTTTTCAGGGAAACTTTCAAGGGCGGCGATAATTGCGGTCACATCACTTTCCGTCCCGCAGCTCGTGTAGATTATCTCCCCCGGGCTGCAGTTCAGCAGGGAGGCTGTTTTTTCCCGGGCCAGGGCTATGCTCCGGGCAGCTCGGGCTCCCAGAAAATGACCGCTGGACGGATTGCCGAAATCCTCAACGAAAAAGGGCTGCATCGCCTCCACAACCCCAGGCGCCACTCTGGTGGTGGCGTTGTTGTCCATGTATATGAATCTTTCACCAGCCATTATCCCCCTCCATGTAAGGTTTTCGGAAACTTGAAGTGCTGTCAGGTTCCGAAAAGTAAAACCTGCGCGAATGAGCAAGGCGCATCGGTCTGAACCGGACTTCCAGCCGGTTATACGCTGCAGGTGGGGTTAGAATCAAGAGCAGAGCCCGCCCCTCTTTACCCGGAGTGAAAGTATTGATATATCCTGGCTGCGGTATTCCGACCAATACCCGGTACCCTGGCCAGCTCATCGACACCTGCCTCCCTGATCCGCTTGAGGCTGCCCAGTTCCTTGAGCAGCTCCTGTTTTCTGGTTCTGCCTATTCCGGGAATTTCCTCGAGTTCCGAAGCCAGCGTTTTTTTACTCCGCTTGTGCCGATGGTATGTTATGGCGAAGCGGTGAGCCTCATCCCTTATCTGCATAAGGAAAAGGAGCAGAGGGGAATTCGGCGCCAACTTCAGCGGATTCTTCCGCCCCGGCCGGTACACCTTCTCTCCCTCCTCTCCTCTCTCCTTGGCTATGCCGGCCAGCTCGATTCTCTCCGTCAGACCAAGTCCTTCGAGAACGCCCCTCATGATGTTCAGCTGCCCCTTGCCGCCGTCCACCAGAAGAAGGTCGGGCAGGTCATCCTCTCCCAGCCCCTTCTTCAGGCGCCGGCCTATGACTTCTTCCATGGAAGCATAATCATCGGGTCCTACCACTGTCCTGAGGGCATAACGGCGGTACCTCTTCTTATCTTTGCTGCCGTGCTCAAAACTGACCAGGGCGCCAACCGCGCTGGTGCCGCTGATATTGGAGATATCCAGGCATTCGATCCGGTGGGGTATTCGGGAAAGCTGCAGTTTCTCCGCCAGACCAGCAGCCGTAGCCTGCCAGGACTGTTCTTTTTTATCCCGGTCGGCAAAAACTTTCTGGGCATTACTTACGGCTATTTCCAGCAGTTTCAGCATGTCCCCTCTTTGCGGCACCCTCAGGCCGACTCTGCCTCCCCGCTTTTCTGCCAGAAATTCGGCGAGGAGATCGGCATCAGCGGGCTCAAAGGGAAGAATTACCTCGCCCGGAACCGTCATATCGGCCCCGAAATAGTCCCGAATGACCTCGGTCAGAATCTCTTCATCTCCGCCCAGCGGTTCGGCAAGAAAAAACGACCGCTGACCGCTGACCTGCCCCTTTATCACGGTCAGCATTGCTACCGCCACCGAGGCGCCCCGGCGGGCGAAACCTATTATCTCGCGGTTCCGACTGTCGGTGGCGGCAATCAGCTGTTTTTCAAGGGTGGCGGAGAGGGCATGGACCTGGTCCCTGTAGAGGGCCGCCTCTTCAAAGCGCATCTCCCTGGAGGCTCTGTCCATCTTCTCTTTAAGCTCCCCTGCCAGCTGCCGGTCCCGACCTTCCAGGACCATCAGGACGCCGGACACCATTGCCTGGTACTGATGCCGGTCAACTCCGCCGGAACAGGGGGCCAGGCACCGATTTATCTGAGAATTGAGGCAGGGCCGCGCCCGGCGGGGCACCTCTTTTGTTCTGCAGCGCCGCAGGGGAAACAGCGAATTCAGCAGCTTTACAGTCGCCCACATCGCCGAAGCCGAAGAATAGGGTCCGAAATAGCGGGAACCGTCTTTCACTTTCCTTCTGGTTACCACCACCCGCGGCCATTTTTCCTGGACCGTCACTTTTATATAGGGATAACTCTTGTCGTCCCGGAGCAGGACATTGTACCTGGGCCGATGCTTCTTGATAAGCGAGGCTTCCAGGAGAAAGGCCTCCTTGTCGGTCCTGGTGATGATGGTCTCGAGGCCGGCGGTCTTCTTCAACATGACCGACGTCTTGGAAGGAGTACCCACTTTCCAGCGGGCATAGGAGGCCAGTCTCTTCCTCAGGTTGACCGCTTTGCCCACATAAAGGATTCTGCCCTGACGGTCCGTCATGATATACACCCCCGGCTGTCGGGGCACCGTCTTCAGCAAATTGGCATTGATGATGTCGTGGGATTCAGTTATGGCCATTCTCCACCATTTGGACCGCTGAACCTGCCTTACAGAAGATGCGGACCATTTTCCTTTACCGTCTGCTTGATATACTCCACAATCTCGCCGGCGTCATCCATCACCTTGAAAATAGCAAGATCATCCACATCGATGCCGCCGGAGGCCACCAGGCTTTCCTTCATCCAGTCCACCAGCCCCCCCCAGTAACTGCTGCCAACCATAACAATGGGAAAAGGTTTTATGCGCCGGGTCTGGATCAGGGTCAGGGATTCAAAAAGTTCGTCCATGGTACCGAAGCCCCCCGGCATGCAGATAAAGGCCATGGCATACTTGACCAGCATGACCTTGCGGACAAAGAAATACCGGAATTCCAAGGGCAGATTGGCATACCTGTTTTCCTCCTGTTCGTGGGGGAGAGAGATGTTGAGACCGATGGAATAGGCCCCCACTTCCGAAGCTCCACGATTGGCGGCTTCCATTATTCCCGGCCCCCCACCTGTCATAATGGCGTAGCCGGCTTTCCCCAGTTCCCGGCTGATCTCCAGGGCCATCTGGTAAAAATCGTTATCCTCTCCAATACGGGCTGAGCCGAAAATAGAGACAGTAGGACCCTTCACGGATGCCAGGGAGTCGAAGCCCTCGACGAACTCGGACATTATTTTAAACATGCGCCATGAATCACCCGCTTTGAAATCATCTAGAAAGTACTGTTCTTTTTCTTCGTCTTCTGAACTGTGCGGAAATCTCATATCACTCTCTCTGGTTAAGGTTCGGGTCGATCAGCAGGTCAGGTGGAAGCCGGCGCAGACAACGTTTTCCCCTTCAGCAAGGCGGTTATACGTCTCCACTGCCCGGGCGGTCGGCTCCTCTATAAGGCGCACACCTTTTTCTTCCAGATACTTCTTCAGGTCATCAGAGGCCTGCATCCTTCCGGGTTTTCCCTGGCCCAGCACTATGATTTCGGGGCCTGCCTCCATTACCTCCCTGACATCTTCTTTTTCGACTGCATGTCCCGATTTACGCCACCAGCTTCCGTTTATACCCTGTGGGGTTATAAGGACATCGCTGGTGTAGGTTTTGCCGTCAATGACTATTCTGCCGAAATCATAATCAGTAATCATACTGGCCTCCCTTTTCTCGATTTTTGCTTTCTTTTCTCATTTACCAGATTTACGATATTCCGACCACATTACGAAGACGAATTCCCGGAAAGAACATAAATAAAATTTTTACAGCATATGGCTCGGCACAGAGTTTCACAGTATATTTTTTTTAAAGCCTCCAAGGCAGATAATTCTTTTTTGCCGGGGACCGATTCGACTCAAGTTCGCACTTGTCCAGCGAAACAGGGGAGGAGATAAAGCTGTCCATATTTTTCGGCTGGACATACCTGGAAAAAAATAGACTCCACGGTATAATTTATGCATTCCTTACGAGATTGCATACCCTTGATGAAAAATATAAAAAAAACGATAAACCCGTGTACCGCTGCTTCCGATACTACAGACAACAGCTTATGACTCCCCGTTTCACTGACATAGAGCAGGATAACCACCGGAAACCCCATAGACGGCTATGGGGTCAGGCCGGATTCTCGCTGACCGAGGTGATGATCGTTCTCGGCATCCTGTCAATTTTAGCGGCAATCGCCATCCCCAGCTTCATGAACTGGCTGCCCCGCTACCGTCTCAAGGCAGGAGCCCGGGACCTCTACTCCAATCTGCAGAAGGCCAGAATCGGGGCCATCAAGAGCAATAAACAATGGGCCATCGTCTTTGACGCCGCCGGTGACAGGTACCACCTCTGCTCAGACCCGGGGGGCGACAATACCTGGTCGTCAATAGCGGATAACACGGTCGAAGAAACAATCAGACTGGCCGATTACCAGAGTGGCGTGCAATACGGACACGGCACGGCGACAACTCCCATGGGAGGCGCATTCGACGACGAAATAACTTACAACAGCAATGTGGCATCCTTCAACCCTAAAGGCACTGCCTCCAGCGGATACGTCTATCTGGAAAATGAAAAAAATACGACCTATGCCATAGGCAGCCAGGCCAGCGGAGTCATTATTTTGAAAATCTGGGACGGCTCGAGCTGGGAATAACGAGAAATGGCCACCTTACCTTTAACTTTTTTTAGACATCTCCATGAAATTTGCTAAAAATTTTTTAAGGCCTCTTAGAGAAAAATCATCTGTAAACCAGAATGGCTTCACCCTGGTCGAACTGATGATCGCCATGCTTATCTCCGGCATCGTCATAGCCTCCATCTACACCGCCTTCCGTTCCCAGCAGAGAAGCTACCTGGCCCAGGAGCAGGTAGGGGAAATGCAGCAGAACATCCGGGCCGGCGCCGGGCTGATGATCAGTGAAATCCGGATGGCCGGCTACGACCCGGGGCTTACCGGGAATTACGGGATCAACGCTACATTTACAGACGGGGACTCCATGTCCTTTACCGCTGACATCAACGATGACGGCGGCTCTCCCGGTTCCGGGGAAAAATTTCTCTATGAATTGTACGACTCCGACGGCGACGGCAGCAGCGACGCCCTGCGCCGGACCCCCGGAGGATCGGCGGTCGCCAGCAACATCAGCAACATCGAATTCTATTACCTCATGGATGACGGTTCGCAGACCCTGAACCCGGGCGATCCCGACGATATCCGTGGAGTGGAGATCTCCATCCTGGCCAGGGCCGGCAAACGGGATCACACTTTTTCCAACAAAGCCAGCTACACCACGGCTTCGGGGGTGGTATGGGGCCCTTTCAACGACAACTATCGCAGGCGGTTTCATACGATCACCGTTGAATGCAGGAATATGGGCTTATGATGAATCACCGGGATTCAAAAAATCAGCGGGAAGACGGAATGAAGACCGCCCTTGTCAGGAATGACCGGGGATTCACCCTCACCGAGATCATGATAGCCCTGGCGGTCTTTACCATCGGCATTCTTGCGGTCAATGCCATGCAGACCGCATCCATCAAGGGCAACAGCAAGGCCAGGCAGATAACCGAGGCCAGCAATCTGGCTACGGACCGCATTGAAAAGATCATTGCCCTCGACTATGACGACCCCGCTTTAAACGACAGCGACGGTGATGGAACCGACCAGGATGCCGACCTGGACGGGACAGACGATGACGGCGGCAATTTCGGTCTCGATCATGAAACAGCGGTGACCGCCGACCATGAGACGACCTCTGTCGACGGCAACTACCGGATATTCTGGAACGTAGCGGTCGACCAGCCCCTGTTCAACAACAAGACGATCAGATTCATCGCCGTTTACGATGCAGACCCGCAAAACGGCGGAAAAGGGAAAGTCATCTTTGACTACATCAAGAAAAAGTAAATGAACTCCGAACACACCCTTGGAAATATAGGCAGTAACGAACAGGGATTTGTCCTGGTCGCCTCCATGATGGTTCTTCTGATCCTTGTGGTTATCGGGATCAGCGCCACCACCAACACCTCCATTGAGCTGCATATAGCGGGTAACGACAAGGTGGCGAAGAAAAATTTCTACGAGGCAGACGGCGGGACGGAACTGGCTGCCGAAGCCATCGAACACAACATTTCCTGCACCGGTTTCAGCAGCAACGCCACCCACGGCATCTACGCCGACACCCTGAACTTCTGGCAGAACCCGGTAAACGCCACTACGACTAAACCGGCTGCCGGGGATCGGGACTTCTGCTACCCCAGCGATATCTGCGACGGCATCGACATAGGAGTCACCAGCCTCAGTGTGGGCAGCGAAACCGCCTACTCAACCGGAGCCGCCATCCAGCAGCACGCGGGCTATGAAGGAAAGGGAAAGGGAGCAGCCGGTTCCGGAGCCTATCTGCTCTACGACGTCTTTTCCCGGTATCGGCAGAGCGCCGACAGCGAAGCCAGCGTCAGACTGGAATGGCGTCATAACATAGGCCAGGAAGGCACCTGTTATTATTAATCAGCAATCTATCAAGAGAATTATTACAAGAGGCATTGCCATGATGGAAAGCAAGTTCTCCAGCTTATTGACCCGGAGCGGAATATTCCTGGTCCTCTCAATCGGTGTTTTATTGCCGGGACAGATCCTGGCAGGTGCCTGTACCGAAGGGGTGGCAGAACCTCCTTTTCTGAGTTACGGCAAGGTCGATCCCAACGTTCTCCTGATGATCGATAATTCGGCCAGCATGTACGACATGGCCTATCTGGAAAATGCAGCCTACTGCTTCGATGACAACTATACCTCAACAGCCAGCTATGCCGGCTACTTCGAGCCGGACACTTTCTACCAGTACAACACCGTCACCCAGAAGTTCGAGGTGATTGCCGACACGGCTTATTCCGTCTGCAGCAACGCTTCCCCCGGCACCTCCTACCACAGTAACGGCGCCGACGCGGATGCCAGTCACGCCTGCGTGACCATCGACGAATCTCTCGATCCCCAGGAACTGACCGCCTTTGCTGCCAAGGGTAATTTCCTCAACTGGGCCGCCTCCTCCAAGTTCGACGTGGAGAAAAACGTGCTGACCGGGGGCAAGCATGACGGCAACAACACCCTGATCATGGAAAACCGTGGCTGCGCCGAACGCCGTTTTCTCAAGCAGATCAGCATGGACGGCGGCTACTACATGGTCATAGCGGTCAGGCCGCCTGCCGAAGAAGAGCAAAGCGATGGCTCGGACGACACAACCAGGATCGAGATCTTTCCGGTTACCACAACCGGCTTTGACAACTCCGCCTGCCAGAACGCCGTGGAGGAGCTGCAGAAAGACAGCCCCAACCAGGGGCAGTTCAAGCAGTACGTAGACAACTGCATGGGCTATGTGTCAGGTGGCGGCAACGACGCTATCGACAATATCCAGGCCACCTTTAACCACTCCCTCCATTTCTGCTGGTATAAGGCCAAGCATGGGGTGTGGCCCCCGGGGGCAGGATCGGTCAGCAGTATCCAGAACGACTGCGAACAGGTCTATGACCAGGGGGGCTGCCGCCCACCATCACCCCGGACAATCGCTCCTATGTCTGCTACGGGCTTTAC
>JBEPXR010000097.1:0-8674 GCA_041641775.1 Desulfobia sp.
AGTAAATGATGCTGGAGGCCGTCAAGGTGGGTTCATCGGTGCTGGGCAGACTGGGCATCTCGGCGTTTTTACCAACGTCAGCAACCGGATGGTAAGAGGGATTGGCCGGGTCAAACTCCAGCCTGACGTTGTTTTCATTGTTCCAGCGCACCACGGTGGGGGGGGTGCCTCCTGAGTCGGCGTGGCATTTGAAGCAGAGTTCGTACTCATAGTTGATCGGCGAAACCACGCTGCCGGTGAGATCTATTCCGTCTACCAGGTTGAGTTTGCCCGAGGCGGCCGGGGCCTGGGCCTGGTCGTCATTGGCCGCGTGGGGCTGGTGGCAGTCAACACATTCCACGTGGCCCTGGAGGAAAGAGATATCTTCAGCCGGGTCATGGTGGTTGGCGGTCACCCCGATGGTTGTAAACGAGACCGGGTGCTTCGAGATCTTGCCAAACTGGCCCTTGACGTCGTAATCCGCCGTGGTTCCGTCGTGACAGGGGTAGCAGACCTCTTCTTCCTCGAGCCTCCTGAGCAACCGTTTCGGTCCGCCCGCGCTGTGCGGAACGTGGCATCCCAGGCAGGCTGATTCGGCCACGGTTTCCTGCAGCATCTCGTTGGGAGGGGTCCAGGCCTTGGCGGAGGTGGAGTGCGTGCAGGTGGTCCAGCCGTTTTTCAGGTGGCAGGTCGTGCAGAGGGCGGAATACCTGTTGTCCATGACCAGGAAATCGCCATGGGTATTGTCATGGGCATCGTGGCAGGTGGAGCAGTGAATGCCGCCGTTGCCGTAAGTCTGGAGTCCCTGGGGAACGCTTGGGGCCAGTTCAGGATCGGGCAGGGCGTCATAGTAACTGAACGATACGGGATGATCATCGGAGATATCGGTTCCCAGCTCGCTGGCCCTGCCGGTGAGCTCCATATTCATGGCTATTCCTTCAGCCGGCTCGATGACATTGCCCAGGGCGATTGTCCCATCATGGCAGCTCAGGCACAGGCGGCTCGGACCGGTAGGTTGAGTAGTGGCGGCAACCATGGTGCTGCTCTGGTAGAGGGTATAGGTCGTGGAGCCGACATCCCTGTTCCAGAGCGGGGAATAGGAGAGCTGGCCGGTATTGGCGTTATGGGGGGTATGGCAGAAGATGCAGATACGGTCTTCGGTGAGAGCCCGGATTTCCCCGGGACCGCTGACCGAGAGGTTATGCTTGGTGTCTATAATGCCCAGCTGCCCGTAAGCCGGTACCGAGACCATAAGAGGGGCCACAAAAAACAGTGTTTTCAGAGAATGTCTCATTTCTGGCTGTCCCCAGTATGAAGCTGAAAAATCTGGACCCTCTTATTGTACGTGTCACAGACATAGAGGCGGTCCTGGTGATCTATAGTGATTCCGGAAGGCATCCAGAAGCCGGCAGGTCCGGTACCCCTGGAGCCAAGGCCCAGAAGGTACTGCCCTTCTTCATTGAAAATCTGGACCGTGTCGAAGAGGGCCTCGGCGATATAGATAAAGCCGGCACTGTCCACCGCTATTCCTTTCGGAGAGGCGAAATTGCCGGAGCCGTTGCCGTGGCCGCCGAAGGCCTGCCATTTTTTCTGGCCGGGATTGAGAATCTGGGTTCGGAAATTCAGGGAATCGGTAATATAGATTCTGCCGTCCGGTCCCGAATCAATATGGGTCGGGAAGTTGAGCTCGCCCTTGCCCTCTCCTCGGACACCGAATGTTTCGACCAGGTAATTCTCGCCGTTTAAGGCCAGAATACGGTGATTTGTGGTATCACTGACGTATATCTTATGGTCCTTGTCATTATAATCTATGCCGGTCGGTCTGACGAGCGGCACTTCTCCTGCCCTGTCTATGGAATCAAGGTATACGCCCTCCCTGGAGAAAATCAGGATTTTTTCCAGCAGGGAGTCGGTGATGAACAGGCGGCCGTCCTGATGGAAGGCCAACCCTACAGGAGAGCCAAGCCTTGTATTCTCCGTTTTAAAGAGGAAGGAGTACTTTTGCTCCGCCCGGTTGAAGAGATGGACCCCTTTCCGGTCCTGATCCGCAATGGCCAGGTCTCCCTCGCCACTTACCGCCACTGCTACAGGTTTGAGTATCCTGCCGTTGTTGCTCCGGCCGGTCAGGAAGGTGGCCAGGCTTGAGCTGATCTGGTCGAACCCCTTCAGTTCCCCGACATAGGTGATCTTGGCCTGCCGGGGAGGGGGGGGCCAGGCCAGTTCCGCCTCCTTTTTCAACTCCGGGGCCCATTTTGATGAGGCGCAGCCGGAAAGAAGGAGAAGGGCGCTGAGGATCGGTATCAGAAACCGCAGGTCAGGCATGATTATTAGCAGTTAGTTGTTGGTAGTTGGTAGTTGGTAGTTGGTTGTCTGTGGAATAATAGTTTTGGCGATGGCCAGCGTATCTTTGATTCTTAGAAAAGAATCACTATAGAGAACCTTAATAGAGAACCTTGAAAAATTGCCCTATGGCCCGATTACGGTGTCGCGGCAAAAAGAAAAATGCTCACATATACCTAATATGCTGCGCTTTTTATTTTCGTCGCTCCTTGTCCTCGAACCAGATGCCTAATTTTTCAAGGCACCCTTTAGTATTCAGTTTTCAGGTGATTGTCGATATGCTGGAATTTCGGATTTCGGTCATCGGAATTTGTTTGGCATTTGAAATTTGGTATTTGGAATTTTTAACCACCAACCACCAACCACCAACCACCAACCATTCCAACTATTTTCCAAACTCCTTCAGCAGTTCATGTTGTATTTCTATGTCGGCATTGTCCATAAGCTCCTGGCGCCACTGGGTCAGTAACCGTTCTTTTTCGGCTTTCCGGAGCTTCTGCTGGAGATAGGACCTGACCCTTTCGGGGTCGGCCTCCTTTCTCGGCTGATAGTAGTCCAGTTTCACCAGGTGCAGGGTTCCGTCAATGGTGACCGGCTGGGAAACAGTGCCGGGTTCCATTTCCCGGGCCAGCTGGTAGACTTCTTTCTTGTGGTTTTCCGAAACGTTTATCCCGTTCTGGACCGCGAAGAAGCTGTCCTGCTCAAGTTTTCCGACCTTGCCGTCCAGTTCCTCCACCAGTCTGTTACGGACTTCTCCGACCTTCTCCCTGGACTTTTTATCTTCCGGATCGAGGAAGAAGATAATGTCGGTTACGGTCACCTTCTCCTGGCTGGCGAACGTATCCTTTTTCTCCTGATAGAGGCGTTTGACCTCATTTTCATCGGTCTCGATCTTACTGTCTATATCATGCTCAATAGCATTCTTCACTGCCAGATAACGGGTAATCTCCTCCCGGATGTCGGCTATGGTTTTTCCCTTTTCAGCCAGCGCTTCAGTAAAGTTTTCCCGGCCTCCGGCAGCGGCGATCATCTTCTCGAGCCTTGCTTCCACTTCCTGCTCGGGGGGAACTGCTCCAATGGCCTGAGCCCTCTGGAAGGCCAGTTCCTCCATGGCCAGCTGCTCCAGGGCGGTGTAACGGATGCGCCTGGCCAGATCGTCGGTCATGTCCAGTCCTTTGTATTTCTGGAGCATGAGTGTCTTTATATTGGTCATGAGTTCGGCCATGGTCACGGGCTCACCGTTGATGGTGGCGATGACGGTCTCGCTCTGGATGCCGTGTCTGTCTATCGCCTCCTCCACCTGCTTCTGGGGTTCGGCTGTCGATTCACCTCCTCCCTGGCTGCCCATGCCCTTGAAGGCCGGGCACAGGGATGGTCCGTTCAGCAGGATAACCGTGGACAGGGCAAGGGTTATGATGGTCTTTCTAGGTCTGTGACAGGTGTGCATATACGTTTCTCCATTTGTGATTGCTGGTTAAAAAAACTCCCGGCGGACCATGAGTCGTATCCTGGTATACTCGTTATCGCTTTCACGGCCGCCGAATTCAGATTGGCTGAAGTTGTAGGAAGCTCCGAGATCGAGGTCAAGTCTGCCAACATGCCAGATAAGGTTATAATTCAGACCGTACCTTTCAGTTTCCCCGGTACCTTTGTAGAGCGAGTAGCTTACATCAATGGAACTGCTCAGGCTGTACTGGGGCCAGTAGGACTGAAGCTGGGCGGCGGCGGAATAGATGTCTTCGGATATTTCCCGTTCCCGTCCAGTTTCATCTTCTTCGGTTTTGACGTTTTCATATTTCAGGCTGATGGTGCCGCGGGTAACGTCGGTTACCTCCCTGGCGTATTCGGCGGAGGCAGTGAACCTGTCCTCGTCGTTGGTCGTTGACCGCAGCCAGGACCTGGTGAAATCCAGGGTGTAGGGAGGGAACAGAAAGCCGATCCCCACCACATGGCTCTTGCTGGAACCGGGAGTTCCCGGATAGGTGCCGTCAACGATTTTCTGGCTGATCTGGTTGTACCGGTACCTTGGGTTGAGGAACCTGTCAAAGAGGGAGAGCTGCAGTCCGGCCCCGTAATTCTCTATGCCCAGGGTATAGTCGGCAGGTATCAGCTGGTAATCGACCTGGTAGGTGTAGTCTTCCTCAAGGCCGACGGGTTCGGCGAGGAGATCCTCGGGAAGAGGGGGAGTGATGATAATCCGCAGGCTTTCCCCCCGCTCTTCCAGGCTGTAATGCACACCCAGGCTTAGAGGGATGAGCTGGTCGTTGTTGTTATGGTCGATAAGATACACCTCTACGGATTCCGGGAGGACCAGATCGGAATTGAGTTCAAAGGAGTTGCCCGGGTCAAGGCGGTGGCTCTCCATCAGGGTAATGGGGGCGCCGTGGTTCTCGAGCTCAGCGTAACCTCCGGACAGGGAGCTGGAGAAACTGCCCCAGGGTAGTCTTTTGCTGTAATTTTCGGTAAGCTGAAAGCTTCTCTGCTTGGAGGTTCCCCCCCTGGATTCATTGGTGGTCTTCCTGGCGTGGAGCGAGGAATTCAGGCTCTTGTACAGCCGGTGCCTGAGATGGAAGGTATACGTTTTGGAGTCATTATAGTTGTTGCTGACCCGCTCACCGATACGCTGGATGTTTTCCCGGTTGCTTTGCCGGTAAGCCAGGCGGGAGCGAAAGTTGTAGGGCAGGAGGAATTCCATGGAATTCTCCCACTCTTCATGTTCCAGTTCGCTGATGACGACTTGCCGGGTAAGCTGGTCCCGGGGAAGAAAATAGCTCCTCTGCTCCTGTTCGTTTCTGTTCCATGACGTTTCCAGGATCATTCTTTCAAAGGCCTTGCTGAGCGAGGCGCCGTAGAGGTCGGCGCTGTTTTCGCTGTCCCTCCGGGACGATTCATTATGACCGTAGTTTACCGTGCCTCGCAGGCCCCTGAGGTTGTCAAAGTAGCTCAAGCTGCCGGTCATGGTGTCGTTCTTGACAGTTTCATCGCTTTCGGTATCCTGATGATCATAGCTCAGGGAGGCGGAAAGGGGATTTTTGTCGTAGCGGGCCTTGGCCCCGTAGCCGGTGGTGGTGACAGAGGCAGTCCCCCCCCCTCTGCCGCTTAAGATGCCGACCTGACGTTCTCCGTAGATTTCCAGGTTATAGGCATGATAGGGCAGAAATCGCATCACCTGCCTGAATTCGTATATTTCTTGGTTGGCGGAATAGTCCCGGTTCTCCGTCTCCAGGCGCTCCTGCTCCAGGCCGATGGAGGCTGAACTCAGGAGCTGGATGAAGAGTGGGCTGTAAATATAGCCGATGCCGCCCAGAGAAAAAGTCTCCTGGAGAATGAGGTCCCTGGTTTCGGTTGAGGCCGAGCCGGAGCTGCTGCGGTCTATCTCATAAAGCCCTTCCACTTCAACAGCCCCTGAGAAATTGATATACCTGGGTAGAAAATCGCTGAGCTTCGCATCGGCCCTGCCGGTTCCGCCTGCAATACATACCATTATGAACAGGAACGTATAGACTCGTGAGGTGAAAGGCGACAAAGCAGGTTTCCCTTATCCGTGTGGTTGGGAGCCATAGAGGCGGCTTATTCTTCTGCCTCTTCTTCCTCACCTGCTTCTCTCTGCCACTTGTCCAGTTTTTCCTGGGCCCGTTCGATGAGTTCTTCTTCACTGGGATATTGCCGTCCTCGCTGTTTGCCGAAGCCGTAAACATTGAGGCGGTCCCTGCCGAACTGGCTGGTTACCAGGATCAGGTGTTCGATATCGAAGTTGGGATCGGCATACTGCTGGAAGTACTCCATATTGTCGTAATCCACCGCCACTCCCGCCGGCAGAGAGAGCTTTCCTCTTTCTCCCTGGGGGTTATTGCCGATCCAGAACAGGAGCTGACCGTCGTTGCGGAAGATCTGGACATTCTCAAAAGCGGCGTCAACCACGTAGAGCAGCCCGTTCCGGTCCACCGTAATGTCCCGGGGCCGGGCGAAATGGCCGAGATTGTCGCCCGCCTTGCCTATGGTCCGGAGTTCGTGACCGTCCCGGTCGTAGACAACCACCTGGAAGCGACCGGCATCGGAAATGAACAGGGTCCCCTCCCGGTCAATAGCCAGGTTGACCGGCAGACCCAGGGTGTTTTCCAGGTCCTCCTCCTGGCCCATCTCCCTCGTTTTCTTGCCTGATTCAATATCAAAAACCTTGATGTTGCGGTTTTCGGTATCCACCACGTAAAGGTTGTTCTCAAAGGGCACGGCATCCACGGGCTCCCATGGTCCGTTGTTGCTGAAGCTCTTGACGTAGTGATCGGTTTCGTCATACATCAGGACTTCGGCCCGGATGGGATCCGCCACGTATTTCCGTCCCTGGTTGTCGAGATTGATATTTAAGGGTTGAACCACCTTGCCCAGGCCCTTGGCCCCTTCCAGCCGGTGAAAACTCCTGTTCTTCAGATCGAGGACCTGAACGGTGGTGCCGCTGTCGCAGACGTAGATCTTGCCATCCTGGATAGTGACTCCGTAGGGCTTGATCAGAGACTGTCCCGTCTTTTCTTTCCCGGTCAGGAACTTGTCAAACGAGCTGCCTTTTCCCTCCAGGTCCCTGGAGGTGCTGTAGCTCTTCAGAAACTGGACCCTGGGAGGAGCCGGAGGAGGCGGATAAAACACTTTGGCTTCATCTTCCCTGGGGTCGGGAGTAGTCTGACAGCCGCTGAGCAGAAGAAGCGGTATCATAAGGAAAGGAAGCAGGAGGGATACGGTTTTGCTTGTTTTCATAGGCTGTCCTTACAATAGGGTTCTGTGTTTTCTGTTGCCTGCAGAGTCTTCGGGTTAAACCAGGGCTGCGGGAAATGGTTGTATCCGTCATCGAGCTGGTATGTCTTTCAAAAATGACGCCAAGGATAAAAAAAATCAAGATGTTTTTAGAGAGGAGTGCTTCCTTTCCGCTTTTGTTCCACTCTTTAGACCATGGGGGTGGGAAAAGGCCGTGAGACCGAGCGGTCAGGAACTCCAGGATGGGTATTCTTGGCCAGCGGAGATGAAATGGGTCAAATAGTACAGGAAGATGGGGGAAATGCCGCCAAATGACCACCGCCTAGATCACTCACGGCAAGGCAATTTTGAGATCTTTCAGCCCTAAGTGCCCGGAGAGAGAGCGACTTGTGCCTTTCGAACGGACAGTCCTGTCAGTGGCATGGTAAATGCATCATATACTTGCCAAGAGATTTGGTTAAGCGAACGGCTCAATTGTTGGGGAACAATTGTATGACTGAATGTCTGGGGAAGCCATATGTTGACGTCCCTTTGTAAAAAGGGGACGGGAAACGACTTTGCAAAACCAAATTATCATTATCAACGGAGGAAAATGATGAAGAAAACAATACTTCTTGCAGCAGCTATCGGTTTTCTGGCTGCAGGCGCAGTTCAGGCCCAGGATAGCACCACCGGCTCGTACAACGTGGCCGCAGGTGGTGGTATAGTCGGCTCCAAGCACGACCTGAGCACGACTACCGGTATCGGCACCAGGTATAATGCTACCGATCCTCTGGACAGGATCTGTATCTTCTGCCATGCCCCTCACCATACCATGCTTCAATCAGAATCAGGCGGAATCAACTACCTGCCTCTCTGGAACCATGGTGTAACCGTGCAGTCTTACAGCGTTTATGAGTCTGATTTCGGCGACGGCCCCGTTTCTTCTGGCCTGACCGGCCTTGGCGATTCCACCAGCACCAATCAGTTTGCCGACCGCCATCTCCTTAATGCAGAGATTGGACAGCCCGGCGCCGTCTCCAAGCTCTGCCTGAGCTGCCACGATGGTACCGTAGCTGTAAACGAGTACGGTGCGGATCCTCAGCGCTCCTATTCACAGGGCGCCGGTGATGCCATGATCGACGCCAGCACCGACCAGTTCCTGATCGGCGGCGGCGGCAACCTGGTGAACCATCATCCCATCGGCTTCGATTATGTAGCCGTGGCCAGCATGGACGATGAAATCGCCAATCCCGACACCGTCATCAACGACGCCACTCTGGAGATCACCACCATCCGGTCTCTGCTCTACGGCGGAAACCAGATGGAATGTGTAACCTGTCACGACGTCCACAACTCCAAGAACACCGGTGAGACTTTCCTCTGGAAATCCAACCGCGAGAGTGGTTTCTGTCTGACCTGTCACCTCAAAGAAGGTACCCAGACTAACGGTATGAGCAGTCTCTAAGCACTCATTCGTAACTGGTTTAGTTTAAAAAAGGGGGGCATTTGCCCCCCTTTTTTTTGTTGGTTGTTGGTTGTTGGTTGTTGGTTGTTGGTTGTTGGTTGTTGGTTGTTGGTTGTTGGTTGTGAGTGGTACCTGGCTATTTGCCGATAGAATTATGATAAG
>JBEPXR010000098.1:0-8643 GCA_041641775.1 Desulfobia sp.
GTGCCTTGTAACGGGAGTATTCATGGACAAAGGACATGATGCTCACCGCCAGGAAGACCGTCAGAAATCGGCTCTTGAAGGCAAACGAATAGTCGGCTGTCTGAAAAGAGTTGCCGGGAATGAACAGCAGCAAGGCCAGAACTATGCAGTAAAGGGCGAGCACCATGGTGCCGGTCCGGGGGCCGTACAGGAAAAGGATCATGGGAATAGCCACATAGCACCACAGGGGGCCGGTCCCCTCTACGCCGCCGGTAATCAGAAGGTAGATGCTGAAAATTGCCGTGATGGCAACGACGACAGCCGAGGCCGTCCGGTAGTTTCGTATTTTCAGGAATACCAGGTAGTTGATTATGGCTGCCAGACCGCTCAGGCCCAGGAGGACGCCCAGGAGATAGTCCTGGCGGAGCAGGGCGGGGATGCCGAAAAAAAATAAATAAGCTGCGCCGACCGTCGAAAACAGGGCCACCACAAAGGATTGGCGTTCCCCGTCCACGTTGGGGACAGCATCTGATATAGAGTGAGGAGTTGCAGTCACTGCGGTATAATTTTAGTTCGCATCAGTGAAGCAGGCGTTGGCAGGCGATTCCGCCGGCAAGGCTGAGCTGGTAGTTGTTGTATCGAGTACGTTCCCGCCATTTACGTATTCAATATCGTCAGTTTTGCCCTGTTCTTGATTACGAAAAAAAACGTTTGAGATCTAATGCCTTGAATTACCTGTACAAAGAGAGAAAAAATAGTTCAGGAAAAAAGCGGAATATTTCCGGTTGCCCGAAGAAAAGGGAAAAGTATTTCTGCCGGGCCGGTATCAGGCCGGTAATGGAGCCGCTTGTTTACGGGTGGGCAATCAAATACTCCATTTTGGCTTGACAATAACCGGGGCCAGGGGTATATAGAGGGATTCTATGTGAAATTTTCCGGTCTGAGGTATTTCCGTTTCAGGAACAGCTAAACTATAAGATATACTAAAAGGGTGGGTAGATATGTACGCAGTAATCCGCAGCGGCGGTAAACAGTATCAGGTTGCCTCTGGTGATCGGCTCCGGGTGGAGAGACTGCCCGGCGATGTCGGAGAAACTGTTGCAATAGATGACGTCCTGCTGGTGGCCGACGGCGATGACATCAAGGTTGGACAACCGGTCGTGGACGGGGCCAAGGTAACCGCTAAAATCGTCGAGCAGGGCAAGAGTAAGAAGGTGATTGTCCTGAAGAAAAAGAAACGGAAAGGATACCGTCTCAAACAGGGTCATCGGCAGCAGTATACGGCACTTAAGATTGAAGAAATAACAGCATAGAGGACTGATCATGTCACATAAAAAAGCGGGCGGCAGCTCCAAGAACGGTAGAGACAGTAATGCCCAGTATCGGGGAGTAAAGAGGTTCGGCGGCGAGAAGGTCGTGGCAGGCAACATCCTGGTGCGCCAGCTGGGTACTAAATTCCATCCCGGCCAGAATGTAGGCCTGGGCCGTGATTACACACTCTTCGCTAAAAGCGACGGCGTGGTGACCTTTGAAAAATTCGGTCGCAACCGTAAGCGGATAAGCGTATACCCCGTTGACGAGTCGGCCTGATTCGGCCAGGGATTACGGGTCAGAGGGAGCCACTCTTATAGTTAGTAGGCGGCTTTTGATCCTGATCTCTGATTTCCAACCACCATTGCCATGGCTTTTGTAGATGAGGCCAAGTTCTTTGTCAAAGCAGGAGACGGAGGCAATGGTTGTGTCAGTTTCCGGCGGGAGAAATTCGTTCCCAAAGGCGGTCCTGACGGTGGCGACGGCGGCAAAGGCGGTGATGTCATCATAGAGGCCTCCAGCCGTCTCCATTCCCTCCTCGATTTTCGTTATCGCTCCCATTTCAAAGCCCAAAAAGGCTCTCACGGCCAGGGTCAAAAAAAGCATGGCCGTAAAGGCAAGGACTATGTGCTGAAGGTCCCGGTGGGTTCTCTCATCAAGGATCCCGATACAGGCGAGGTCTTTGCCGACCTGATCGAAGACGGCCAGAGATATGTGGCAGCCAAGGGTGGCCGGGGCGGTAAGGGAAATGTCCATTTTGCCACCTCCACCAACCGAGCTCCCCGCAGGGCTACCGACGGCAGACTTGGAGAGGAGAGGTGGCTTCGCATCGAACTCAAGCTCCTGGCTGATGTAGGGCTTATCGGTCTGCCCAACGCCGGCAAATCCACTCTTCTCTCCAGGCTCTCCGCTGCCAGACCCAAAGTGGCCGACTATCCATTTACCACCATCACTCCCCAGCTTGGAGTTCTTCACCTTGCCGACGGGGAACCCTGCACTATTGCCGACATCCCCGGCCTGATCGAGGGGGCGCACAGCGGCCAGGGGCTGGGTCATAAATTCCTGCGCCATATCGAACGGACGGGTCTGCTGCTCCACCTTATCGACTCCTCGGGTTTCGAACATGATCCTCTGGAGGCTTACCATATCCTGGAAGAGGAGCTCGGCGCCTATGCCCCGGAACTGCTGACGAGGCCCCGCTACGTTCTGTTGAACAAGGTGGACGTCCTGCCCTCGGAAGAAGCGATAAGCGAGCTGCAGTCACGTTTCAGGGGCGAAGGCATAGTGACCATCCCCATATCGGCTTTATCCGGCCGGGGACTGGATGAATTGCGTCAAGCCCTGACGGAGTTTTTCGAGCCATGATTTCCCTGCCTTCCCCAGAAGAAGGGGCTATTCTCAGGAAGAACCATCTCAACACCGTAAAGAGGGTGGTGGTCAAGGTGGGCAGCGCGGTTCTTGCCTCGCCTACGGGACTCAACCAGGAAGTGGTGGAAAATCTCGTCCGCGAACTCTCTTTTCTCTATAAGCAAGGCAAGGAGGTCATTCTGGTGAGTTCCGGCGCCGTGGCGGTTGGCCGTCAGAAGCTCGGCCTCAAGCAGCTGGAGCTCGATCTCAAAGAGAAACAGGCGGCGGCCGCGGTGGGCCAGGCAGGCCTGATTCGCAGCTATGAGCGCTGCTTCGAGGCTTCCAGCCAGAAGGTGGCCCAGATCCTGCTCACCCATGACGACCTTTCCCATCGTCATCGTTATCTTAACATCAGGAACACTATTTCGACCCTGTTTGCCTGGGGCATCCTGCCGATTGCCAATGAAAACGATACCGTGTCAGCCAAGGAACTGCGCTTCGGGGACAACGACACCCTGGGCGCCATGCTGACCAACCTGATCGAAGCGGACCTGCTCATCTGCCTGACCGACGTCAATGGCCTCTATACTGGCAATCCCGGGTCTGACCCTGAAGCCCGCCTTCTCCACACCGTATCCCGGGTCAACAAGGACATCTATGCCATGGCCGGCATGTCAGGCTCGAGCCTGGGAACCGGCGGTATGCAGAGCAAGATCGGGGCGGCCAGGATGGTTTCCGCTCTGGGAGGCTGCTCCTTCATCGGGCCGGGCCGGGAGCCCCGGATTCTTCAGAAGCTTTTTAATGGTGAGCTGGTGGGCACTTTTTTTCTGCCCCGGCGGGACAGGATCACCAACCGCAAGCACTGGATAGCCTACACCCTGCGTCCCAAGGGCAAACTCTACCTGGACGAAGGAGCCTGCCGGGCTCTGGCCCGGGAAGGCAAAAGCCTGTTGCCCATCGGGATCAAAGGGGTAAGCGGCAGGTTCGGGGTGGGCGATCCGGTCCATTGTCTCAACCCGGACGGCAAAGAGATAGCCGCCGGCCTGGTCAACTACAGCGCAAGGGAGATTGCCGCTATTCAGGGAAGGCGGTCCACCGATATAGAATCACTGATCGGTTATAAGGACAGCGATGAGGTGATCCACCGGGACAACCTTGTCCTGCTTTGATGAGTGTCTGTCGGTGAGTCGATAGTTATGAGTGTGAGGTGCAAGGGGGATGTGCGACCATAGAAACCCGCACCTGTTGGCGATTCAGGGGGGATGATGCACGGTGAGCAGCAGACCATCTTCGGTGACAACCGGCCGCTGGCCGAGCGGCTGAGGCCGAACAGCCTGGACGAATTCATAGGACAGAACCACATTCTGGGTCAGGGCAAGTTTCTCGAACGGCTCCTGGCCTCGGGCAAACTCCCCTCCCTTATTCTCTGGGGCCCGCCGGGAACTGGCAAGACCACCCTGGCCCGTCTGCTGGCCCGTGATTCCGGAGCCGAATTTGTTTTTCTCTCTGCCGTATTTACTGGTGTCAAAGAGATCAGATCTGTACTGGATAAGGCCAGGGAGCACCGCCGCAAAGGAGGGTCCACGATTCTGTTCGTCGATGAAATCCACCGGTTTAACAAGGGCCAGCAGGACGGCTTTCTGCCCTACGTGGAAAACGGCCTTATCACCCTTATCGGCGCCACCACGGAAAATCCTTCCTTCCAGGTGGTGGCGCCCCTCCTCTCCCGCTGCCGGGTTGTCACCCTGTCGAGACTGGACAGGGAGGACCTGCTTGCCATAGGCCGGAGGGCTCTTGAGCATCCGATCCACGGTCTGGCCCAAGAGGGGGTGCATTTTGAGGAGGATAGTTTCGAATTTCTGGTGGACCAGGCGGACGGTGACGCCAGGCGTCTGCTGAACAGCCTGGAAATCGTGACCTCCCTGGCCGAAAACGGCGACGGAGACAAAAAGGTCATCACTCTGGAGATAATCAAGGAGGGGTTTGCAAGGGACAGTCTGCAGTACGACCGGGCTGGAGAGGAGCACTACAATCTGATTTCCGCCCTCCACAAGAGCCTGCGGGATTCCGATCCCGACGGGACCCTCTATTGGCTCTGCCGGATGCTGGCCGCCGGCGAAGACCCCCTCTACCTGGCCCGCCGGATGATCCGATTCGCCTCCGAAGACATCGGCAACGCCGATCCCCAAGCCCTCCAGGTAAGTATCGGGGCCAGAGACAGTTACCAGATGCTGGGCTCCCCGGAAGGTGAACTCGCCCTGGCCCAGGCCGCCGCCTACCTGGCCACCGCCCCCAAAAGCAACCGGGTTTACAGCGCCTACAAAAAGGTGATGAGCGATATCAAAAAAACTGGTAGTCTTCCTGTACCCCTTCATATCCGGAATGCTCCTACCTCGTTGATGAAGGACCTGGGGTATGGCAAGGATTATCAGTATGCACATGAAGATCCCCTGGCCCTGGTCGACCAGAGCCATCTGCCCGATGAGCTGGAGGGCAGCATCTATTACGAACCGGTGAACCGGGGATATGAAGCAGTTATCAGGGAAAGACTGAACAAGTGGCGTGATATTCTCAAAAAGAGAAAGAAAACGAAAAAGGGAGATACTAATGAGTGAAATAGCTCAACAGATACGGGAGATGGCCACTCAGGCCAAAAAAGCGGCCCGGGAGATGGTTGCCCTGCCGACCGCTCAGAAGAACCGCGTTCTCCTGAAGATGGCGGAAGGGCTGGAAAATGAAAAAGACTTTATCCAGTTTGAGAACAGGAAAGACCTGGAAACAGGCCGGGACAAAGGTCTCAGTGATGCCATGCTGGACAGGCTGGAACTTTCGGACAAGGTCATGTCGTCCATGATCGGCGGGCTCCAGGAGATTGCCGCCCTGCCGGACCCGGTTGGGGAAGTCGATGATATGGCCAGACGGCCCTCCGGCATCGTGGTGGGCAGAATGCGAATCCCCCTGGGGGTTATCGGCATGATCTACGAATCCCGCCCCAACGTTACCGTAGATTCGGCCGCCCTCTGTCTGAAAGCCGGCAACGCCATCCTGCTGCGCGGTGGCTCCGAGGCGATCCATTCCAACCTGGCCCTGGCCAGAGTTCTGCAGAAAGCCCTCCAGGCCGAGAAAATCAATCCGGCGGCAATCCAGGTGATTCCGATTACCGACCGGGAAGGGGTCAACGCCATGCTGGGCCTGGATGAAGAGCTGGATCTGATCATCCCCAGGGGAGGGGAAGGGTTGATCCGTTTCGTGGCTGAAAATTCGAGCATCCCAGTGCTTAAGCACTATAAAGGGGTCTGCCACGCCTTTGTCGATGAGAGCGCCGATCTGGACATGGCTGCAGATATTGTCATGAACGGCAAGGTTCAGCGGCCCGGAGTCTGCAACTCTCTGGAGACCCTCCTGGTTCATGAAGCGGTGGCCCCCTCCTTTCTTCCTTTTATTGCGGCACGGCTCACCGGTGCCTCCGTCGAGATCAGAGGCTGCGAAAAAACCGCCGCCATCGTTGCAGGCATAAAAAAGGCCACGGAGGAAGACTGGGGAGAGGAGTTTCTGGATCTCATCCTGGCAGTGAAAGTGGTCATGCATATAGATGACGCCATGGATCATATAGCCGCTCACAGTTCGCAGCACACCGAGACAATCATCACTGGCAGCTACGCCAACAGCCAGCGTTTCCTGCGGGAAGTCGATTCCTCTTCGGTTATGGTCAATGCCTCTACCCGGTTCAGTGACGGAGGTCAGTATGGCCTGGGAGCGGAAATCGGTATCAGCACCACCAAGATCCATGCTTACGGTCCCATGGGTCTGAAGGAGCTTACCACCCGGAAGTTCATCGTCTATGGTGGCGGCGAGATCAGAGAGTAGACATCCGAAAGACGGAAACTGATAACTGTCATGGAAGATATCGGTCTGCTGGGAGGGGGGTTTGATCCGGTGCACGTGGGGCACCTTGCCATTGCTGAAACGGTCTATTCCCGGATGACGCTGGGCAAGATCCTTTTTATTCCTGCCGCAGTGCCGCCCCACAAGGAAATATCCGCCTCTTTCTCCCACCGGCTTCGTATGCTGGAGCTGGCTCTTAATGACAGGGAGGGCTTTGAAATCACCACCATGGAGGCGGAGCGCGAAGGACCGTCGTATACTGTGGATACCCTGCGCATTCTCCAGAAGAAATATGGCAGCGGAGTCGGGCTTTACTTCATTACCGGTTTTGATGCCTTCAGCGAGATCAAGCTCTGGCACCAGTACAGCGAAGTGCTGCGGCTGGCTTCCTTTGTGGTGATTGACCGGCCCAGCCACACCAGTCAGTCGCTGGAGGAGTTCTGTGCCCGCGAACTCTTCGACGTCTACCCGGCCGGGGATGATGTCTGGCAGGTCAAGGCGGGCGGAAAAATCCACCGGCTGAACATGGAGACGGTGCCGGTTTCTTCAACTGAGATAAGGGAGCGTCTCCGCAAGGGCAATACCATCAGGGGCCTGGTTCCCGAAGAGGTGGAGGAGTATATTGACAGGCACAAGCTCTATATGGAAAACGGTTCGCAGTGAATTATGCAAAAGCTGCTGATAATCATAGGCCTTGTCGTCATTGCAGCCGGCCTGTTCTGGCCCTGGCTGGTCAAGATGCCTCTGGGGAGGCTGCCCGGCGATATTGTCATCGACCGGCCGGGATTCAAGGTCTATATCCCGATAACCACCATGGTCCTGATCAGCCTGGTGCTTTCGATCATAGCCTGGTTTTTCAGGAAATAAAAAGAGGAAAAAGATATGCCGCGCTACGAATACCAGATTACCAGGCATTCCGCCGATTCCCTGAACGAACTCACCTTTTACTGCACTGAAAACGGGACCTGCAGTCTCAGTGAGGTTCCCGAGGACCAATCAGCCGTGTTACGTAATATCCTCAATGAAATGGGTATGGAAAGCTGGGAGCTGGTGCAGATCAGCTTCGGAAAAGAGGGGTTCATCTGCTTCTGGAAAAGGGCGGTGGAGGACTGATGACCGCCATGAAGATAGGCATTCTGTCTGATACCCATCTCTCCGGTCCAAATGAAATTTTCAGGGAGACGGCCGAGCGCTGCTTCAGGAAGGTGGATGTCATCCTGCACGCCGGCGATCTGATCGATCCCAGCGTGCTCTCCGTTTTCAAGGACAAGCACGTCCACGCCGTCCACGGCAACATGTGCAATCCGTTCTGCCTCCAGGCGCTCCCCGCGCGAAAGGAGATAACCATCGGCGATACCCGGATAGGCCTTGTCCACAAGGCGGGCCGCTCTTACGATTTCGAAGACCGCCTGATCGAGGTTTTTCCGGAGGCGGACTGCATAGTTTACGGCCACACCCATATCCCGGTCTGCCGCCGGATCGGCAGGATCCTGTACATTAATCCCGGCAGCTTCAACAGCCGCGGAACCTATGCCATTCTCGAAACAGGAAAATCCCTGAAAGCCGCAATTTACCGGGTCCAGGATGAAGGGAGCGAATAAATCCAGCCTCTGAATTCATTCTGTTCCGATCAGGGGCCTCAATCCTCAATGGAGCTCTCCTGGAGATCGTCACTGTCCACGTAGGCATAGGCGCTGTGCTTGTGGATCGATTCAAAACTCTCCGCTCCCACCGAGAACCAGGTTATGTCCGGGTGCTCGAGAGCCAGCTCCGCCACTTTGCGGACCACGTCTTCAACGAACATGGGGTTGCAGTATGCTTTCTCGGTGACGAATTTCTCGTCCGGCCTCTTCAGGAGCGAATAGACTTCGCATGAGGTTCCCTGTTCCACCAGGGAAATCAGATCCTCGGCCCAGATGAAGTTTTTGTATTTGACGTTGAGGTTTATTTCGGCCCTCTGGTTGTGGGCTCCGGCACTGCTGATCTCCTTGGAGCAGGGACAGAGGGTGGTTCCGGGAACCCATACCGACAGGATAAATTCCTCCTCCTGATCCATCTTTCCGGTGAACCTGCAGGTATACTCCATGAGACCGGATGTGTTGGTAACCGGGGCTTTTTTTT
>JBEPXR010000099.1:0-8594 GCA_041641775.1 Desulfobia sp.
AACTGATAGATGAACAGAAAAAGGCTCTGGCCAGAGAGGAAAATCTTACCACGGAGGCCAGGCTCCAGGTCTTCCTGCTCAACCGGAAACTCTCCCGTCTCGAAAGCCAGCTCGAAGAAATAGGTAAGGCCCTGAAGGTCTCAGAGCAGAAAAAGAAAAAACAACTTGCGGAAATAGAGAATCTGAAGAATCGACTGAATATCGCTCTGGCTCGCCGGGTCAACCGCCTGGAGGAATACCGCAGCGATTTCTTCGGCCGCCTCAAGAAGGTATTGGGAGATAACCCTAATATCAGCATCAAAGGTGACCGTTTTCTCTTCCAGTCTGAACTCCTTTTTGCCTCCGGCTCCGCTCGCCTGGGCACGAAGGGGAAAGAACAGCTGAAAAAACTGGCGGATCTGCTTCTTAATCTGACCAGAGAAATACCTTCGGATATAGACTGGATTCTGCGCATTGACGGACATACCGACCGCCAGCCTATCCATTCCGAAAAATTCACCTCCAACTGGGAGCTTTCCATGGCCAGGGCCTTGTCAGTCGTCAGCTTCCTGGCCGAACAGGGTGTTCCAGAACAACGTATGGCAGCTGCAGGCTTCAGCAAATTCCATCCTCTCAATCCGGCTGACAACGAAAAGGCCTACCGTCAGAATCGGCGTATAGAGATTACTCTGACCTCTCGATAATACTGCTGGTATCCAAACTCGTTGGATTCCACCACTATCTTGACAGACAGCCTGAGATGACAGACGGATGTAGATGTATGGTAATTCGGGATTCAGATATGCCGACCGAGGTGAAGGTACAAAAAAATTGCCCCGCGAGTCGGAACCGACTTGCGGGGCATCAAGTCTACCCTGGAATTCGAAAGGGAGTGAAACCAATAAATTCAGGGACCGGCATGAGCCGGGGCCACAATCTTCCTTTAACCTCTCCTGTTAATAACGATAATATTCGGCCTTGAACGGACCGTCCACGGTAACCCCGATGTAACTAGCCTGTCTTTCCGTAAGCTTGGTCAATTTGGCCCCAATCCTTTCCAAATGAAAGGCCGCTACTTTCTCGTCAAGCTTCTTGGGCAGGAAATAGACCTGACGGTCATACTTTTCGGCATTGTGCCAAAGCTCAATCTGGGCCATAACCTGATTGGTAAAGGAGTTACTCATGACAAAACTGGGGTGACCGGTAGCACAACCGAGGTTGACCAGACGGCCTTCAGCCAGCAGGATTATTCTCTTGCCGTCGGGGAAGATAACATGGTCAACTTGAGGTTTGATATTTTCCCACTCCAGCTCCCTGAGTCGTTCAACTTCGATCTCATTGTCGAAGTGGCCGATATTACAGACAATGGCCTGATTTTTCATGACTTCCATGTGTTCTTTGGTGATAACGAACTCGTTGCCGGTGGCGGTGACAAAAATATCCATTTCAGGGGCAGCATCGTCCATGGTCACAACCTGAAAACCCTCCATTGCCGCCTGTAGCGCACAGATCGGGTCTATTTCCGTCACGTAGACTATAGCTCCCATTCCTTTCAGAGCCTGGGCGCATCCCTTACCCACATCGCCGTAACCACAGACCACCGCTTTTTTTCCGGCAATCATGACATCGGTCGCCCGCTTGATCCCATCGAGCAGGGATTCACGGCAACCATAGAGATTATCGAATTTGGACTTGGTCACTGAATCGTTGACATTGATGGCGGGACATTTCAGTGTACCCTCTCTGGCCATTTCATAAAGCCGAAGAACGCCGGTTGTGGTTTCCTCGCTGATACCCCGGATATCAGCCATGAGATCGCCATACTTCTCGTGCATGATATGAGTAAGATCACCGCCGTCGTCGAGAATCATGTTGGGATGCCAGCCATCCGGGCCGGTAATTGTCTGCTCTATGCACCACCAGAATTCCTCTTCGGTCTCCCCTTTCCAGGCGAAAACCGGTATTCCCGCATCAGCGATGGCAGCTGCGGCATGATCCTGGGTTGAAAAGATATTACAGGAAGACCAACGGATCTCAGCCCCCAGTTTGACCAAGGTTTCGATCAGAACCGCTGTCTGAATGGTCATATGCAGGCAGCCGGCAATTCGGGCCCCTTTCAGGGGCTTTTCATCCCCATACTCCTCCCGAACCGCCATTAAACCGGGCATTTCGGTTTCAGCGATGGCAATTTCCTTATGTCCCCATTCGGCCTGACTGATATCAGCCACTTTGTAATCATTGTTACTCATAATTTTACTCCAATAAAGACTACTTGATTAAAATAAAATAAACCACACAGGTTCTCTAACAGGCAGGCACCCTCCTTACCTCTGTGGTTTCTTGTTGGTATTTCGCAGCAATCCCTGGAGAGGCTTGCTCGGCATTCCTTATAGTCCAGCGGCGTTCCGCAAAACTTCGGCCTTGTCAGTTTTTTCCCAGCTGAACTCTTCCAGTTCCCGACCGAAGTGGCCATAGGCCGCTGTTTTCAGATAGATTGGTCTGAGCAGATCAAGCTGCTGAACAATAGCCTTGGGTCTCATATCAAAATGCTCCCGAACCAATTGGACAATCTTGGATTCATCCAGCTTGCCGGTCCCGAAGGTGTTGATATTGACTGAGACGGGATTCGAGATTCCTATGGCATAGGCTATCTGCACTTCACATTCATCAGCGATTCCCGAAGCTACGATATTTTTGGCAATATACCTGCCCATATAGGAGGAGGAGCGATCCACCTTGGAAGGATCCTTCCCCGAGAAAGCACCTCCACCATGGGAGCCAGTGCCGCCGTATGTATCAACAATTATCTTTCTTCCAGTCATGCCGCAGTCTCCAACCGGACCTCCAATAACAAACCGACCTGTGGGATTGATAAAAATCTGGGTCTTCTCATCCATCATCTCTGCCGGGAGAATGGGCTTGATAATTTCCTCCCTGATGCCCTCCTTCAGGTCATCGTAGCTGACGTCCGGGCTATGCTGACTGGAAACGACAACCGCTTCTATTCTCTTTGGCTTCTTATTTTCGTATTCTATGGTTACCTGACTCTTGGCATCGGGACGCAACCAGGGAAGTTTCCCTGATTTACGGACATCCGCCTGCTGCTTGACCAGTCGGTGGGCATAGGTTATGGGCATAGGCATCAGAACCTTGGTCTCATTGCAGGCATATCCGAACATCAGCCCTTGATCTCCAGCCCCCTGATCAAGATCAACACCACTTCCCTCATCAACTCCCTGGGCAATATCCGCGGACTGCTTGTCAATACTGGTCAGTATCGCGCAGGACTGCCAGTCAAATCCCATATCGGAGGAATTGTAACCGATGTTCTTTATGACCTCCCGAACCACGGCAGGAATATCGACATAGGCCTCGGTGGTAATCTCTCCGGCTACAATGGCCATCCCTGTGGTCACCATGGTCTCACAGGCAACCCTGGATGCCTTGTCCTGCTCCAGGATCTTGTCCAGTACGGCATCTGAAACCTGATCAGCAACTTTATCCGGGTGACCCTCAGAAACGGATTCTGATGTAAATAGAAAATTAGTCATATCATTCCCTCTTGATGTATTTAATGGTTAATCTGTCACCTTAATTAATAAACTTATTTTCCCCTGACAAAACTGGTCATCCGATCTGTACCCTGCCAACCGGCCTGCCGTACCTGTTTGACAAATTCCAGAGCAATATCCCATTTATTCAGGGGGCTTATAAAGTAAAAACCGTCAACTACGGAGGAAACTTCTTCTACCAGTTCTCTGGTATACTCCAGGGCAGCTTTTCGTTGGTCCTCGACCTGTTCGTATCCTGACAGCCTACTGCGAAGGTTCTCCGGCACGGAAATCCCGGGAACTTCATTATGGAGAAACTCGGCATTCCGAGACGAGATCAGCGGGAAAATACCGGGAAAGATCAGAATATCCATATTATGTAATCTTTCCATCATCTGTTCTACCACTTCCCTGGAAAATACAGGCTGAGTCATGGCGAATCTGGCTCCCAACTCTCGTTTCTTTTGCAACCGCCGGATTTGAAGATCGGGATTGCTGGGGCGGAAACTGAAGGCGGCTCCGATGGAAAAATTCGTCTTCTCTTTGATACTCTGCCCAGCCATGTTCAGCCCCTGATTCAGGTGGTGCAGCATTCTGATCAGGCCATAAGACTTGTAGTCAAAAACCCCGCTGACATCAGGCTGATCGGTGGAGACGGCCGAATCACCGGTAACTGCCAGAATGGATTCAATCCCAAGGATGTGGGCTTCCATCATCCTGGACTGGAGCCCCAAGCCGTTGCTATCACGACCGGTCTGATGAACAATGGTCTGAATCCCGGTTTTCTTTTTGATCAGACTGGCAAGAGCTACATTTCCGGTTCGCAGGATAGCCAGAGGATTGTCTCCGAGGCTGATGGCATCTGCTCCGCTTGCCGCAAGCTCTCCGGCCCCCTTGAGAATATGATCTATATCCAGGTGCCTGGGGGGGTCAAGCTCAACAATTACCGGCAACCGGTCGGGGGACAGCGCTGATATGAAACCACCTGCTGTCTCCACCTCCTCAACTTTTTCCCGGGGCGAGGCTGCCGGATATGGTCCTTCACTTTTTATCCTGACCGGCTTGATCTTGAGCCTGGCCTTGAATTCCTGAATATGGGCCGGAGTGGTCCCGCAACATCCCCCGATAAGGCGGACACCGAGTTTCAACATCTCCCCGGCTCTGCCGGCCATATAGTGGGGTTGTGCGGGGTAAAGCATCCTGTGGCCCACGACTTCTGGAACTCCGGCATTAGGAAAGGCCGAAAGTGCTATCCCTTCATCTGCCAGAGGGGCCATCAGCTTGATCGCGGTAAGCATGGAATCGATGCCCCGACCGCAGTTGGCACCAACCAGATCGGCCCCGGCTGCAAGCATCGCCCGGCCACAGGTGAGAGCATCATCCCCGCGCACGGTCAGACCGCGGTCCGGATAAACCATCTGGCCGATAATCGGAATGGAGTATCCCAACTCCCTGGCCGTTGAAATGGCCAGGAGAATTTCCTCAAGATTGCCGAAGGTCTCCAGAAGAAGGAGATCAATACCGCCTTCAGCCAGACCTTCCAGCTGTTCTTTGAAAACTTCCTTGATGTCGGTCTCGGTAATTTCTTCGTCGTTCAGTGGGAACGATACCCCTGTGGGTCCGACGGATCCAGCAACAAACACCTGATTTCCCGCTACCTTCCCGGCAATCTCGGCACCTGCCCTGTTAATCTGCCTGACCTTCCTGGCCGCACCGGTATCACCGAGCTTGATACTGTTGGCCCCGAAGGTATTCGTCTCTAACAGCTGACTTCCGGCTCTGATATACTCTTCATGGGCCGCTGAGACGATTTCAGGGTCCTCAAGATTGAGCAGGTCAAGATTTCTGCTGATCTCAACACCTTTTTCATACAAGTAGGAACCGATAGCGCCATCACCTAAGACGGCATTTTCCTGGATATATGCTCTGAAATCTGGTTTCACAGTCAGCTTACAAGTCCTCTATACTGTTTCTGCTGATCGTCTATGGAAGAATTCCGTTTGATGCAACATCTATAAACAGCTTAGTTCAGCATCAGCGGGATGTGCAAGTCAATTAAAAGTTTAAACACGAAATTTTACCATATTTTCTAAATTTTGCAAGGAAGTATCTCTGCCGGAGGCCGACTGTGATTGGTCACTGTGATTGATTCAAGCGGTGGGCCAGGCCTGAACGTCGAACACTGCCCTTGGAGACGCTCTCCTTGAAGACCCCGGTCGAAGCCCAGATCTCAACAGAGTGACGGGCTCTGGTAATTCCAGTGTAGAGCAGTTCTCTGGTTAAAACGGGTGAGACGGAATCAGAGAGCACCAGTACAACATGGTCATACTCAGATCCCTGGCTTTTATGGACAGTGAGGGCATAAGCCGTCTCGAATTCCGGCAGTTGATAAGGACTGAGTCCTTCGGGCCTGGAGGGGAAGAAACAACGCAGTTCATCCTCCCTCTTCCCACTACTACAGACTACACCGGTATCTCCGTTATACAGCTCTCTTCGGTAGTCGTTTTGAGTAATAAGCAGCGGACGGCCATGATAAAAAATCTGCCTCGAGTCCGATTCTGTCGCTTCCTCCGTCAGTCCGTTTATGTTGACTGAACCGAAAGGTCCCCGGCGTAAAGCGCAGAGGACGATCATACGCTGCATGATATTCAGGGCCTCTTCCGGATTACGGCTCGTGGATAAATGCCGGAGAATCTCCCTGCTTCTGGAAGCGATTTTTCTGACCGTTTGTTCCGGGGGATGGAGATCGAAGTCATGCCAGGCAAGTTCCGGTTGTCCATGACCAGCCAGCAGAGCATGGGCCTCTTCAGCCCTGCCTGCCTTGACCAGACTGCTCAGAAGCCCTATCCCGCTTTTGTCCGAAAATCTGTAGTTGGTCTGCAGTTCAACCAGACAGTCGGAGCGGATGTCGTTTGAATCATCAGGCAGATTACCTGCCCGGCAGTTCCAGGCCAGGTTTGAACACTCCCTGGTAAAGGAATACGTATTGCCCTGACAGATATCGGCAAAGACAGCTCCGGGCTGTACAGAAGCCAGCTGATAACGATCACCGAGAAGAATCAGGGAGCAATGGGCAGGAACTGCCGCCAACAGCTCAGCCATAAGGGGCAGATCGATCATGGAGGCCTCATCGATGACTAGGACATCAGCGGTCAACCGTTTCTCGGGATCCTTTCTGCGTCTTACCCGGGTTTTGCCAAGAAGTCGGTGGATTGTGGAGGTCTTTTCCGGAAAGTACTGCAGCACCCCGGGGTCCATCTGCAGGCTGTTCCGCGCGCCAAGCAAGGCGTCCTGGAGACGGGCAGCAGCTTTTCCGGTCGGGGCGGCCAGGCTTATCCGACTGGATGGATCCTGTTCTAAAAAGAGGGCAAGAATACGGGCCACTGTAGTGGTCTTGCCCGTTCCCGGTCCACCGCTGATCACTGTGAAACGACCGGTCAGGGCAAGAAAGGCAGCCACCTTCTGCCAATCAGTTTCATCCCCTTCAATCTCAGGAAAAAGGCGGGATAATCCCGACTTCAGTTTTTCCAGATCCAGATTGTCCGTATATCTGCCTTGACGGGCCCGAATGAAATCGGCAACCTCGACTTCAAAGGTGTAATAGCGGTGAAAATAAAGAAGATGCGAATCAAGGATAAGGGGGAGGTATTCGCCCGGGCCGCCCACAACGCCACTGTCAATAAGCTTTTCCCGCCAGTGTCCAAGGGAGGGTGCCGACAGTTGCCTACCTTCTTCCGAGGTCCAGGTACTGGCGGCCAGTTCCCGAATATCGAGACAGACATGTCCTTGTTGCAGGCCTTCACCGGCCATAATGACCGCGGTCTCCAATTCCCGGGAAGGCTTATCTGCATGGCGGAGCAGCATCTCAGAAATATGAGGGCTGAGGGAATAGTTCATGTTTTTCTTTTCCGATTCAAGAGCCAGGAGATCTAACCACCGCCGGAAAATACGGCAGTCAGCTCATCAATCAGGTTCGCAGGAGGGAGATCATGATATATCCCGCATTCCCTGCCCCTTTCTGGGTCAAGGCCCCGTAAAAAAAGATAATAGATGCCACCGAAATGATCCGGATAACTGTAGTCAGCAAGTCTCGAGCCGAGATAGCGATTCAGGGCCACGGTATAGATCAAGTACTGAAGTATATACTGTTCCTCAATCATAACCTCTTCAAGTCTCTCCGCCAGGTAATCTTCAGAGTCAGATCCGAGATAATTGGTCTTCCAGTCCAGGATGAAATAGCGGCCTTTCCATGAAAAGACCAGGTCGACATACCCCTTCATAAAGCCCCGCATCTGCGGATAGTCAAGGGCGGCAATTTTACCGTATCTTCCTCCATGGCGGGTGAGAACGCTGGAAAGGTTGCGACCGGAAAACCTGCCGAGCTCAAAATGAAACTCCATCTCAATGAGCCTTTCTCGAGCGTCCAGATCCTTAAGATACAAATCCTTACCATTTAATGGAGTAGTTACGGTTTTCTTCAGGATATCAAGAACCGTATCATGCCAGTCCGGTTCATAGCCGTAATCATGCAACAGGCGACGGATCTGGTGAGCCGGCGCCCCATCCCCATTACCGATTTCCCCTGTGATATTCTCGGTAATTCGATCAAAATCCACTCTCTCTAGGAGATCATGGAAAAAAATTCCGGCTTTTGCCCCTTTGGGAAAAGAAAGGTCATCTGCTGAACCTCTACCTTCTTCAGCTTGCTGTTCCCGACCTGATCTTGCCTGCCCCGCCATATAACTGAAGCTGGCGATCCTGAAATCTGATGGGACGTGTCCCCTGAAGACAGGTTTTACCAGTTCGACATCCGGTTCAAAAGAGCTTGCCAGGAAACATTTCCTCCAGGGCAGTTGAGTTACCTCAATTGCCCCCCTGGACTGCTCGGTTAGGGGAATTAAATCATGCAGGATCTCTTCGTCACTCATATCTTTGAATTTTCCGGCTCCGGATTCGGGGAGATTGTGGAGCAGCCTGCCCAGAGCCGAATTCTGAGCAGTATTGAAAGGCCCCCAGACCATATAGCAACGATGCACCGCCCGGGTCAGAGCTACGTAAAGCAGC
>JBEPXR010000100.1:0-8588 GCA_041641775.1 Desulfobia sp.
ACAGGTATTACAAACCAAGAGACAGTATCCCTTCAGCAAACCTGTTGTAATTAACCCCTCCTGCCAATTCATCTTTCCTCCTTGTCCATTCATCTTCCCTCAATAATATTTATTTGAAAACATATCCGACTGAAAAGAGTCGTATTGATCCAATCCGGAAAACAATCAGCCCTTGTTATGACAAGGCGTTCTCCAGAAAAAAAGGAAAAAGAGAAAAAATTGTATATAAATTTCAGCTAATTTACTTCCCTGTGTCTGTTTACAGATTTTCTCTCATTTGACAATGTCGATCGAATTGCGGACCATAAAATGAATAATATGCATTACCGTCGGGCGGCAATATCCATCCTCAAAATCATGTAGGTCAGCTCTCGTCTGAGAACACACGAGAAGGGAAAAACTCATGTGCTGAAAAGCAGACCGTGGATGAATAGATTTCTCCGGATAGAGTCTCCAATATGGAACCGGCATTAAGCAGAAATGAGAGTGAGAGCAAGAACAGTAATTGTAAATGAGGAGATGAATTATGGCTAAGGTGGCAATAAACGGACTGGGTCGAATAGGAAGGTCTACTCTGAGAATACTCTTAAAAAACTCCGAACTTGAAATTGTGGCAGTCAACGATCTCATCCCCCCGGACAATCTGGCGTATCTTTTGAGATATGATACCGTCTACGGAAGATATGACAAAAATATCGAAAGTAGCGATGCCACCCTTACTATAGATGGGAAAGAGTACCCTTTTTACAGTGAAAAAGATCCTTCGAAGCTTCCCTGGAAAGAATTGGATGTTGATCTTGTTTTTGAATGTACAGGAGTATTCCGCAAGAAAGAAGGTCTGCAGAAACATCTGGATGCTGGAGCCAGGTACGTCATCCTCTCCGCGCCTGAAAAGACCGGCGGGATCCCAACGGTGGTTCATGGAGTCAACAGCCCTGACAAAAAACCACCACTGATTACCTGTGCGAGCTGCACGACGAACTGCATTACGCCGGTTGTCGAAGTGGTGAGCAGAAGGATCGGCATAAAGAAAGCTGTCATGACCACGATCCACGCGTATACGTCCAGTCAGTCCATTGTCGACGGTCCCAAAAACAAGTGGAGGAGGGGGCGGGCCGCTGCGTCAAATTTTGTTACTACTTCCACAGGTGCAGCCAGGGCAACAGCCAGAGTTCTTCCTCAGTTTGCAGGGAAATTTGATGGAGTTGCAGTGCGTGGTCCTGTGGCCGCGGGTTCCATTGCAGACATGGTTTTTGTGACTAATCGTGAAACCGACGTGGATGAAGTGAACAATATATTCAGAGAAGAGGCGCAGAAAGACCGCTACAGAGAAGTAATGGGCGTGACCGAGGATCCTATAGTTTCTTCGGACATTATCCAGGATCCCAGAGCATCTGTAGTCGATTTGACGATGACACAGGTTGTCGATGGTGATTTGGTCAAAATAATGAGCTGGTATGACAATGAGTGGGGCTACAGTTCTCAGATGGTTCGAGAGGCTGAAAGAATATTACTGGGGTCGGCATAATCAGAAAGAATCAGAAAGAGTGACATTGATTGGGCCAATCATTTGAAATGATGAGAGAAAAAAGTAAACAAGGGAGCTTAGTGCATGGCCTTTTATCGTAAAGAAAGAAGACAGCAGCATAGGTACAGGGTGCCGGATAAAGCGAAAATCCTCATTTACCCGACCAAGATTGCTCAGATAGATTTAATTGATGTCAGTGTGGGTGGTATTGCTTTCAGCTGTAATGATTTTGATTCCTTCAAAAAAGGACAACCCATTACAGTCAATCTCATTAAAAACGGATTGAATTATGATGACATCCCTGCAGTAGTCGCAAACGTCATAGACCTTGAAAAAGAGTTTGCCGTATTCCGGCGCTGTGGAATTCAGTTCGTAAATCTGGTGGAAGAACAGCAAGCAGACCTGGCCAGAGTAATTGGACAGATCAAGACGGAGTTACTCTGAGGTAATTTTTTTAACTTCCTTGGGACTATATGCAGAAGAATTCGTTTAGCCTTGCGGACAGTCAATTTGTGATTCTAACCGTTGTTCCCGCCATCGGCAGCAGGAGAGCGACCATCAGAATTAAAGGTCGCTAAAATGCTTTTATCCTGATGTCCTGATCCATTATGAGGAATAATTCTACTCGACAGTGCTTCTGGTGGAGATCTGCCACTGCTTGGTCGGCGATTATGAGATAACTGAATACCCCATGCCACTCATTATGAATCTGGATCGATCTCCCAAAAGCTGGAGCGAATGTTTTGTATTAGTAATAACTATGAAATTCTTTACGATTTTGTCTCCGCAACCTGACCCTGATTGAGAGGCCGGTTTCATCTGCTTGCCTGATTTCCGTTCTGTGGACCGCTATCCATTCCCGGCAGCGGCAATATGAAGTGCGTGATCTTCTTGCCGATCTTGAGAAATCAAAAGAGGAGCTGGAGGAAAAAGTCCAAGCGCGTACTGCTGAACTGGAACGCTCCAATAAAGAGTTGGAACAGTTCGCCTATATTGCCTCCCATGACCTGCAAACGCCCCTGCAGTCGATCTCCGGCTTTCTCGGTTTGCTCTCCAGGCGCTACCAAGGCAAACTCGATGAGGAAGCGGATATGTATATCACTCATGCCGTGGAAGGTGTCCAGAGAATGCATAAGATCATCGATGACGTTCTCTCGCTTTCCAGGCTGAAAGCCGACGGCAAGACACTGAAGCTCACCTCCATGAAGAAGGCGCTTTCTGAGGCCCTACTTTACCTGAAGAAAGATATCAAGGAGACTGGCGCCACGATCGAGCACGATAAGCTTCCCGAGGTTGTGGGGGACAACAACCAGCTTGTCCTTCTACTCCAGAACTTGATCGGTAACTCCCTCAAATACCGGCGCAAGGATGTCCAGCCCAACATTTATATTGCAGTCGAAAAAAAAGACAGTAAGTGGCATTTCCAGATCAACGACAATGGGGTGGGTTTTGAGCAGGAACACGCTGTGTCTATTTTCGAAGTATTCAAGCGTCTCCATGCCTATAGTGAATATCCTGGGACAGGTATCGGTCTGGCCATCTGCAAAAAGATTGTTGATCATCATGGTGGCGAGATCCGGGCGGAATCGGAGCCCGGCATGGGGACAACCTTTTACTTCACTCTGCCGAGTTCGACGAGTGAGCAGAAGAAGTGACAGGCGGGGCCAGATTTTCGGACTTCATATCGCTGGGTTCCCTTTCAGATCCACGAAGGGACTGACCGTATAAGTCAAGCAACTTTGGCATGACCGTAATATTTATTGCCTTTCCTGAAATAAATCAATCCGTTCTCGTCGACCAGCAGCAACTTCCATTTTCCGGTCAGGGCTTGTCCCACCATGGAAAGTGACTGATGGTCTTCGTTTTTTCGGAATGGTAGAGCGTCAGGGACTCTGGCCCAGAGTATCAGCAGCATATGCATCACGCTTGCCCATGAATTTGGGCTTGCCCCGGGTAGTGTCTTTCCTGGTCTGTCGTTCTGATTCTGCATTGAGTTCGGCACCCAGAAGAATGGCGTAGGCAGTGATATAAAGCCACATGAGCAGGATCACAATGGCAGCCAGGGAGCCATAGGTTTTGTTGTAGCTGCCGAAGTGGGAGACATAGAGGGAAAACAGGGCTGAACCTGCCAGCCAGAGCATGGTGGCAGCAACACTGCCCCAGCTCACCCAGCGCCAGCGGGGCTTGTCCCTGTGGGGGGCGTAGCGGTAGAGCATGGAGAGGCCTATCATCAGAAGGATGGCAAGAAGCGGCCACCTCCCCCAGGACAGGATGATGCGCAGAGATTCTGGAAGACTCAGGCTGCCGAGCAGAACCGGCAGGGCTGCTATCAGCCCCAGGGTCACGATGATAAAGAGGATGGCGGCCAGAGTTAATAACAGGGCCATAGCATTCAACTTGAAAAAACCGCGGCCCTCATCTTCATTGTATGCGATGTTGAAGGCTGTGATCAGGGCCTTCATGCCCTTGCCAGCGCTCCATAGGGTGATCAGCAGACCGATCAAAGCCCCAGCGGAGAGGGCTCCGCTCGATTTCCCGGCCATTTTTTGCAGCTGCTGGCCGATCAAATCATACACCTCCTTTGGCAGTACCCCCTGCAGGATGGAAATCTGTCCCTCCAGGCTGACCGGGTCAGCCGCCAATCCGTAAATGGAAACCAGAGTAGCCAGGGCCTGAAAAATGGCCAACATGCCAAAGAAAACCACCCCGGCGGCAACGATGGACAAGTTGTCGTTGGATACTTCGTCCTTGACCCGAAGCAAAATATCCCGCCAGCCGCGGGCTGGGACCTGTTCCGGCGTATTTGCTTCTCTGCCTCTGATTATCTTTTGGGAAGTCATATATGGTATTCCCTGCATTGTTTAAGAAGGTTTCAAAAGTCGACTCGAAGTTTATGGTCGGCTTGCCTTTTGCTCTGGGCCTTCGGTTCTTCAATTCCTCCACAGTCTGAAAACCCATAAGCAATTATTTTTCACTTCAGAGGCCTAGGGGATAACAATTACCGGCACCCCTGGGGGTGAATATTTATTGGGTAGCAGCCTCGATTTTTCCTTTCATTCCAAAAGCCGTGTGAAATGGCTTGTCGCAGAAATACTCATAGATGCCTGCCCTGGTTAGGCTCAGACGCCCCTCCGTAGTTTCACCTGGGGGGAGATGAAGATCGAGCAGTAGACTTCCTTCAGGCCCCTTAACCGTCAGGTTGTGCATGCTCCCCGACTTGTTCTCCACCCGAAGCAGCAGGACATCTCCCTTCCTGGCCTTTATCTTTCCAGGATCAAAAGCAAAGCTGGTGGCAATGATTTTTACTTCCTTTTCCCCCGACTGGGAGGGCACCTGATAGACCGTCTCCTTTGCGGCGCAACCGACCAATAAGGAGAGACTGAAAAACAGCATCCACAGTAGTGCAAAGAAATGCAACCCACTGAAGGGTCTTTTGTCATTCATGATGAAATCCTTTTTATTTTAATTACATAAAGTTATAGATCTTCCCTTGCAGTATTTTTCTGGCTATAGCTGTCAATCGCTTGACTTTTAACAGGAACCGTCATTTCTCCACAATGGCTGTGCTGGCTACAATTCTCATACTTGGAGAGATTACTGTCCGGTTAGCCCAAAGTAATCGGACTGGTCAGCATTAGCCTTCCTGCCAGGATACTCTTGCGCCTGGGGTGTTTTACGATCTTATTTTCCCTTCGCTTTCCTCAATTTCTCTTTTGCATCCTTCCCAAACTCTTCCAATTCCCTTTTGATAAGGTCTACAAAAGCATCGACTTCAGCTTCTGACATCATTCGATGGGCTATAAGGGTCCGTCCTGCGATTTTTTCTGGATTCTGAATCTCTAAATATACGACATTCAGATCAGGTCTTTCTTTTTCCTCCGTAAGGTCATCTAATAAATTGTAAGCATGTAGCCATCCCATGGCACTCCTCCTTTATTGACTCATCATTTTTTTTCTTAAACAATTCAGAAGGTCAGTTATAATTTTAAAAAATATGTCGCGGCCAGAATCTAATGGATGTCAGGACCGGAATACACTCTATTACCTCGTAAACATTGCGGAAATAAAAAAGGAGCGGTCAGATAAGAACTTAACCGCTCCTTTCACAATAAGTAAACCTGCATATTACAGAATAAATGCCAGATTAACTCATTGGTTTTGAGCATTTAGGGCATGCGCCCATATTTTCACTCTCCATTTTTTTCATACAATTATTACAGATTTTTGCTGAACAGTGATTACATGTGGAGAACCCGGCCTCACTGTTCAGTTGTCCTCCACACTTGGCACAAAAATCTTCATGATTAACTGTTCCCATGGTTTTACCTCCTCTTCAACATTTTTCATTTTGAACTGCCTCTTCACTTTTGAAAAGCATATGACCCTTTTGGGTAAGCGTCGCTTTTCTGGATAATTATATTATGGACTGTTCGTAAGTGAAGAACAATAAGAAACCCATTTCAAATTTCAGGGAAATGTGGACTCCATATTATTCCAGCATCTTATGCTCTTTCATTCATCATGGTTAACTGATCATTAAGGGTCCAGAGATCATAAAGATAACCGATCCCGAAGATCCCTCCTGAGATCAGGTACAGTATGCCAGTCAGCCATTTCCTCATATAAAAGCGGTGTATGCCGAAAAGTCCAAGAAAGGTCAGGAGAATCCAGGCGATGGTGTAACTCAAAGGACCGCTTTGGAACTTGATATCGGCCTGTCGATCCATGGATGGTATAAGAAAGAGATCGATAATCCAGCCAATAAAAAGGAGTCCCAGAGTAAAAAACCAGATTGTTCCGGTAACCGGTTTACCGAAGTAGAAACGGTGGGAACCCGTAAATCCGAAAATCCACAAAATGTAGCCGATTGGCTTATGATGCGTATTGTCTTGCTGGACCATGTTGTTTCCTCTAATTTTTAAAATGTGGGCCCGCAGGGGGTCAGAGTCGTTATTCTCTCCCTAAAGAAAGTGCTCTTAACCATTGACTATCCTGCCGCCGTTGGGATGCAAAACCTGTCCGCTCATATAAGAGGAATCCGAGCTGGCCAGAAAGACAAAGCACGGTGCCACCTCTACAGGCTGTCCGGCACGGCCCATGGGCGTACTGAGCCCGAAACGGGAGACTTTCTCCTCATCAAAGCTGGCCGGGATAAGCGGAGTCCATACTGGACCTGGTGCAACTGCATTTACCCGGATACCGCGATCGATCAAGTCCAGGGAAATTGAACGGGTAAAAGATACAATAGCTCCTTTTGTCGTGGAGTAATCGAGTAGAACAGGATGGCCCTGGTAGGCGGTCACTGAGGTGGAATTGATGATGGTGGCCCCGCTTTGCATGTATTTCAGCGTTTCCTGAACCATGTAAAACATGGAAAAAATATTGGTCCTGAAGGTTCGCTCCAGCTGATCGTGGGTAATTTCCTCAATTCCGCGCCAGGCATGCTGTTCACCGGCGTTATTTATCAGGATATCAATCGAGTCAAACTCCTCCACTGTTCTTTCCACCGCCTCCCGGCAGAAAGAAGCATTCCCTACATCACCGTTAATGAGCAGGCACTTTGCTCCTGTTTCTTCCACTTCCTTCTTCGTATCTTCGGCATCCTGATGTTCTTCCAGGTAAATAATTGCAATATCAGCGCCTTCCCTGGCAAAGAGGATCGAGACAGCTCTTCCTATGCCGCTGTCTCCGCCGGTGATCAGGGCCTTTTTCCCTTTCAATTTGCCTGCGGCGAGGTATTCACTGCTGTCCGTATGGGGCTTCGGTTTGATTTTCGATCTTTCTCCCGGTTGTTGCTGCTGTTGGGGTGGAAAAGCCTGTTCTTCGTTTGTCATTTTTTCTCCTGATTCTTTATTTCTGCTCTTTAGCATCTCAAAATTAATACTGTTTGGTATAAGCAGATTTATATCCGATCCGGGATAACGGCTGGAATCCCTTTAGTCATAGGCAGTAGATCTGTCAGACCTGTTTTTATTTTTGCTCTCTTTACCCTTATTATCCCAAATATCGACCAGCAGCCTGCCGATAGCTCCGATCATCATGAAAAAGGCACCTATAATGAAAAGCCATACTCCGATTTTCTTATAAGGCTCAAAGCTGGGCAGAAACAGGATGCTGCCCAGAAAAAACGATACATTTCCAAACAGTCCAAGCGAAAGATGAAGCCAGCCGTATTCTTTAACCAGTGTTTTCAAGACATTCGACATGATATCGTCCTATTGAGAATTTTCAGCGATACTATACACATCTATTGACTGCTCTCTGAACATTCCTGTGAGGGAGCTGATGGATGAACCAAGGTGGTGTGAAGGGGCGCACATCCCTCTTTTACACAGAGGGAGTTCAACTGCATTCACTGCCCTGGCTTTATAGCAATAGCGAGCTTATTTGGATCTGTTCGATCAATACGGCAAGCTGATCTTTTTGTTTATCAGTCAGCCTTGTGAATCTGATTCCGCAACGACGGTTGAAACCATTATTGCCGTCAACAGTATCGCTTGAAACAATGGCGGGTATATCCTCATAACTCACCAGGTTTTTTACCATGTTCAGCAAAACATACTGACCTGGCAGTAAAGGGATTGATTTACTATATTCAAAAGAGACTCCCCCCATACTGATATCTATTAATTGGTCACTATAAACCATTTGGGGAAAGAGAAAGGCTTTTGAAGTTCCCTGGACCTTGCATCTTGGAAATTGTCGTCTTTCCTGGGTTGAGGGGATCATTGGCTACCTCCTGGTGGTATCATTTCCTCATTTTTCTCATCAATTCTCCTCGCCTGCTGCGGATTTTAGACGAGTCGTGCAATCAAGCTGAGCAATCTGCTTTGCTGTGCTTACTGATCGGGTTTCAGACTTTATCCGACATTCGCCTTTGGTCATGTCGAATCTAATCTTGGTCTGCCCAATATTAAAATCCTGAACCCAAAATACCGGCTAATGCTGAAGCTCCTCCTGAAACCAGTGCAGTGCCGAAGGCCCACCAGGCTGCTGCAGCGGTGGTTCTTCTAACTTCCTCAGCCTGATGAATCACTGTCTGTCTCAGCTCCTTCAACCT
>JBEPXR010000101.1:0-8528 GCA_041641775.1 Desulfobia sp.
AGTCGGGTCCGCAGCTCATGATAGGATTTTTTAAGAAAATAGTAGCCATAACCTGCAGCGGCAGTCGTCCGCAATTCGATATTTTCGATATCGTCTCTTTCCAGTTCAATTCTGCTGTACCAGGAGTGGTATTGACGAAAGATCCGTTCGAAATCAATGCCGCCCAGTATTTCGTCATCCGTTTCCTCTCCATCCTCCTTGGCGTACGATCCCCTGAGATAGAACTGCAGTTGATCTTCGGGGCCCTTCAGTTCGGCTTTGAGCCTGGCCCCCAGGCTGCTTCTTTCCGTGTTGCCGCTTTTGCCAGATCCTTCAAGGGCAGCTTCATAGCTCCAGTCACGTTTTTCAGGGGCCGACGGATCGGGCTTACCCTTCAGCCAGGCTGCAGTAAGAACATCCCGGGAAACGGTGTGCCTGCCGCCTTCGCTGTTTATAACGAGGTTATCGTCCCGCTGGTCGATTTCGCCGTAGAGACGGCTGCCGTCTTTCAGGGAGACAAAAAGAGGTCGATCTGTGGTTATTCTGGTCAGATTCTTCAGGTCAACTTCAATGGTGCCGGCAAAATCGGTCTCCATAACCAGCTTGTTTTCATAAATCCTGGTAATTTCACCGACAATCCTGGAGCCGTTGTCATGTTCGATAACGTCACTTACGGCATTGGTGGCCAGCAGACAGGGAAGCAGGGTGCTGAACAGACAGGCGAATATTTTATTCATCTTTGATCTCCAGTGGCTGGTTAACTGATGCGGGAGGGCGTATTCCTATCTCCCCGAAGCTATAAAAAGCAGGACGAATCGTCAACTGTTAAATGCACAACCCGTTTTCCGGTTGGACTGTCTCAACAATGGTTGATCCGGTAAGTCAGCACCTGGTAAACAGGTCGAACAAGATGGTATTATTATCGGAGGAGCCCGCCCCTGCGGGCGATATGAACAGTCCGTACCGGGAAATTTCTTTGTATCGCCCGCAGGAGCGGGTTCCCCCAATGAGGCAATTTGTGTGAATTCTGACGTGTGGTATTTGAGAATTGCCAGTCGTTATCGGTTGGTGATAAACAACAAACTCCAGCTCCCCAGAGTCCGGTAATGAATTGACAGCGATCAGGTGGTCCGGTACACTTCCCGCAAATTGTGGTCTTGATATCTAGTAAATATATCCCTTGAAATTATGTCAACTATTCTACCTGCAGAGATATCCCGGCAGGTCGCCGATTTGTACCAGGAGATGGAAGATGCCTATGATGCAGTAGCCGCGGAACTCGATTTCACCTGCAGCGGCTGTGAAGACAACTGCTGCGACAGTTATTTTGTCCATTACACTTACACGGAATGGGCTTACCTCTGGGAGGGCCTCTACCTTCTGGAAGAGGATAGGCTCGCTGCAGTCGTCCAGCGCTCCCGTGAGTATATTCAGGCCTGTGAGCGGTCCTGGCTCAAGGGGAAACGGCCAGCCGTTCTCTGCCCCTTGAATGAAAATGGCCTGTGCATCCTTTATTCCCACCGTCTCATGATCTGTCGCCTCCACGGCATCCCTTCCTCCATGACCAGGCCCGACGGCCAGACCCTGGAATTTCCAGGCTGCTATCGCTGCCAGCAGATCGTTGGGGAAGACGAAAATCCGCCAAGGCTCGACCGGACGGAATTGTTCCGCAGCCTGGTCCGGATTGAAATGGATCTGTTCAACTTAAAAAAAGCTGGTCTCCCCCGGATAAAAAAAAATATAGCAGAGATGATAGTCCAGGGACCTCCTGACTGGTAAACTGGAAGCTGTATCGAGGTTGCCATGCTGGTGATCCTGTATGAAAAAACAGGAGGTTTTTGCTCATTGATCTTCTGCAACAGGAATTGTGAACCATGAAGAATCTCAACGATCATGATGCCCATCGCCTGCTCGAGGAGCTGGCCCGCTCCCCTTTTGATCTGACCGCAGAAGGAGCCATGAATTCCCGGCGGATTACCCGGTATTGCTGCCACAATCAGGGCATGGACCTGCTCTATGCCGGTCAGCGTGCAGATGACAAGATCCTGGATGCTCTGCAGCAGCTCGCCGATGAAAGTGGAGCCGTGGAACAGTTCCTGGCCATGAAAAGCGGGGAGATAATGAACCGGATAGAAGGATTCGAGAGCGAGGAGCGCCGGGTTCTCCACACTGCCTGCCGGGACGTCTTTTCCGATGCACCACAGGCCCCCGAGGCTACAGCCCAGGCGGTGGGAGAACTCCACAAGCTGAAGGATTTTCTGGCGGATCTTGACCGGGGGATTCTGACCAATCAGAGAGGCGAGGCCTTTACCGACCTGGTCCAGATCGGGATCGGCGGTTCGGACCTCGGTCCCAGGGCCCTCTACCATGCCCTGGCTTCTTACTGCCTCCCGGAACGCCGGGTTCATTTTGTCTCCAATGTCGATCCGGATGATGCCACCGCGGTTCTTGCCGGACTGGATCTTTCCCGGACCCTGATTAACGTAGTATCCAAGAGCGGCACCACCCTGGAGACCCTGACCAATGAAGAGCTGTTCAAGGAAGCCTATGCCAGGGAAGGTCTGGAGCCCAACCGTCATTTCACGGCGGTCACCGGCCAGGGCAGTCCCATGGACGACCCTGCAAAGTATCTCCGGTCGTTCTACATGTTTGATTACATAGGGGGGCGTTACAGCGCCACTTCCATGGTGGGCGGTGTTATGCTGGGCTTTGCCCTGGGTTATGAAGGGTTTGAGGATATTTTACGGGGAGCCGCCCGTATGGATCAGGCTGCCGAGGGCAGAGACATCAGGGAAAATATCCCCCTGCTCATGGCTCTGCTTGGCATATGGAACCACAACTATCTGGGTTGTGAAACCCTGGCGGTTCTTCCTTACAGCCAGGGGCTTCTCCGGTTCCCGGCTCATCTGCAGCAATGTGACATGGAGTCAAACGGCAAGTCTATCAACCGACAGGGAGAGCCCATCCCCTATCAGTCCGGCCCCATTGTCTGGGGAGAACCGGGGACCAACGGCCAGCATGCCTTCTATCAGCTGCTGCACCAGGGAACAACCGTGGTGCCCGTGGAATTCATAGGTTTTCGGGATTCCCGTTATGACAATGATATCATGATCAAGGGTACTTCCTCACAGGAAAAGCTGGTGGCCAACCTTCTGGCCCAATCCCTGGCCCTGGCCACAGGTGAAAACAGCGAGAATCCCAATAAGCGTTTTCCTGGGAATCGGCCCAATTTAATCCTGATGGGGGAGAGGCTGACTCCGGAAACCATGGGGAGCCTTCTTGCCATTTATGAAGCGAAGATCGTCTTTCAGGGCTTCATCTGGAATCTCAATTCCTTCGACCAGGAAGGCGTTCAACTCGGGAAAAGGCTGGCCAACAGACTGCTGAGCCATTTTGCTGAAAGATTCTCGGATCAGGACTATTCGGGGGAGGCAAAGGATCAGCAGGGCTGGGCCATGCTGAAGGCCGCTGGCATGATTTGAAATCTTCCCTCTATACGGCTTCCCGCAGGGCTTCCTGAATGACAGGATACCTGAAGTCGAATCCGGCCTCCTCCAGTTTCTGGGGCAGGGCGCGCTGGGAGGAGAGGAGGACGGCCCCGAATTCACCGAGTGCGAGACGCAGTACTGGTGCCGGGACAGCGAAGATCGCCGGGCGGTTCAGGGTTTTTGCCAGTGTTTTGCTGAAATCTTTGTTGGTTACAGGTTGAGGAGCCACCGCATTGACCGGCCCTTTCAGCTCCTTGTGGCCGGCGGCAAACATCATGGCACTGGCAAGGTCGTCAACATGAATCCAGGACATATACTGCCTGCCGCTTCCCAGCTTGCCACCCAGGCCGGCTTTGAAAACGGGCAGCATCTGATTGAGGGCTCCGCCGTCCCTGCCCAGGACTATGCCGGTCCTGATGCAGACCACCCGTACTCCCAGTTTTTCCGCCTTGACCGCCTCCTTTTCCCAGGCCTGGCAAACCTGGGAGAGAAAGTCTGCGCCGGAGCCGGAGGATTCAGTGAGAATTTCATCACCCCTGGAACCGTAATAGCCCACGGCAGATGAGGAAACGAGGGTTGCCGGGGGCGTCTCCAGCCGGGCCAGCGAGTCGACTATGGTTCTGGTTCCCTCTACCCGGCTGGAGAGGATACGGTCTTTTTTCTCCTGGGTCCAGCGGCCGAAAATCGACTCCCCTGCCAGATGAAAGACCGTATCCACGCCCTGGAAGGCGGAAGCTGGAATCAGCTCTCCCGGCTGCCAGGCCTGCCCTTCGGCATGACTGAACCTCTGTCGTATTTTGTCCGGATTCCGGCTCAGGATTACCGGCTCCTCCTGGAGTTCGACCAGATGGCTGCCGACAAAACCTGTGCCGCCGGAGATCAAAGCTTTCATAGTATTTTTCCCACGTCATTTTTTGTCTCATTTACTGTCTATTTGATGATGTTGATTTCAGGCAGGTCCTCTCCGGAGGTGTCCAGAATCGATCTCCCTATCCGGATTTATTTCTTGCGGTCCATATCGGCAACCGCTTTCTGAACGAGACGTTGAACCATGCTGTCCAGGGTAACTCCGCCGGACTGGTCCTGACTGACTCCCAGAATCCTGGTTCCCTGCTTGCCGACCTCCATTTTATCCTCAAAGTAATTGGTAGTGACCTGCTCGGAGGTCGAGGCGTCTACCACCTTGTAACGAAGTCCGACAATCCATACTCCGCCGGCTTCCTGGTTTTCCACCGAGGAAACGGCGGTGTCGGTAACCGCTCCGGAGGTTCCGCCGATAACACTGCCCAGGATGCTGCCCACCGCGTTGCCGCTGAATCCTTTCCTGGCGCTGGCCACTTTCTCAGCTTTCAGTATATCAAATTTGACGAACCACTTTGTAGACTTAAATTTTCCCCGTTTAAACTTTTCCAGGGCAGTCGGATCCCCCATGCTGACCGCCATATTGATCTCATCGAGCATTGGCCCCAGGTCGCTGCGTTCCAGCACTCTGAAATTGGCCTGGCCCAGCTCCAGTTCACCGTAGTCGGCAATGTTGTTGGCAGTAATTTTCTGGTAAAACGAGGCATTATTGCTTTTAATCTGGCCGGGGAGGACGACCAGGGTCGGCCCCCTTTCATCGGCATTGGGGTAGTCGATGGGTTTGTACATCTTCTGGTCTGCCTTGGAGCTTGCCATATTCAGAGCAGAATTTTCCTGCTGCATGCCTGAAAGGCAGCCGGTCAGGAGACCGGTGAGAGCCAGACAGCAGAGAGTCAGGTACAGATTGAATCGTTCTCTCATTGTTTTTCTCCTTGTGGTAGTGGTTTTCGGATTACTTCCCTGAAGTACGGCAGTACTACAGGTTTAAAAACTCTGCATAATCGAAGCGGCCCCTGGTACGGAAGACCGGTCTTTACTGTCACGCCGCAGGTACGGATTGATTTTCTTTACTTTGTTCAGGACGGCCTCGTCGTGAATCAGACTGGTAACCCGTTCCGGGGCGGCCTGGGCCAGAGATGCCGGGGGCATCGATTCAAGGCGGTCTCTGATCTCAGCCGGTTCAAGTTCCGATTGAAAGGTTATCCTGACGACATTGCCGTGCCTGTCGGTCAACTGGAGTTCGGCGTCCCCCAGTTTGGCGTTTATGGGTCTAAGGACGGTGTTGTTGAGTATATGGCTGAAATTGCCCTGGCTACCGGCAAAATCCACCTCGAATATCGACAGTCCGTCACTGCTGAAATTTCGGATTTCGGCATTGAGTACCGGCCGCAGGCCTATGAGATCCTTTTTAATGAGCAGGGCCGTATCATAGTCAGGCAGTCCGGTTATCTCCATCTGGAAGATGGTCGAGGGACGGTTGAGATAGGTGCTGAAAAAATCGCGATTGAATTCATCGCCGATCAGATATCCTATGTCCCGTAGGGCTTTGTCTTCATTATCCCAGTTTTTTTGGGCGGGAATCTGGTTATTGAAGTAGATTTCTTCCCCGGTATGGTTGTTGACGCATTTAACTGACCATGATGTAAGGGTGTGCCTGGTCAGCCTCACCCCTGACCCCGGCAGAGGTACACTTTTCCTGGCAAATTTCGCCTCTCCGATCACGGAGAAGTCGGCCTGCCGCCTGTTGCCGGCATATTCACCTTTGAGCATCCGGCTGTATTCCTCGGACCAGACCCGGAAGCCGAAGCCTTTGAATTTTTCTTTGAGTATATTTTCGGCAATAGTCGACTGTTCCACCGGGACTCCGCTGTCTCTCGCAGCGTCTCTGACCCGCACCGCCACGGAAATGGTCGGATCGCCTTTTTCTTTTATCAGTTGGAGGCGCTGCTCTTGGGAAAGGGAATCCAGGGCCTCTTTAACATCGGATATAAAGATTTCCGCTTTGATCAGCATGTGCATCAGACCGTCTTTGCCTTCCCAGGGACTGGTCTGTTTGATTATCCGCTTGATCAGACCGCTCGATCTGGTCAGGACCCGGTCGCTGACCACCGTGAAATTTTCCACCAGGGTGGAGCTGTCCACGAAAGTGCCGACCGCCTTTTCAATAGCCTGGCGCCTGGCGTCCCGGCGGAGCGCGTCTATCATCAGTCCCCGGTCCCCCTTATAGGTTTCAGAAGACGGATCGGCCAGCCCCTCTGCCGAAACGATGACTGTCTCCACCTTTTTCCTGTTTTCGGGAATCGAAGAACTGATTTCTGCCGCTGGAGAAACCGTCTGCTGCAAGGGAGGTCTCTTTTGGGCGGCCTGCTGTTGCGTCTGAGGATGCTCCTTGAGCCACTTGCAGAAATCCCGGTAAAGGCCGGCCACAACCTGGTCGGCGTTGGCTCGCACAAGCTCGAGTGCTGAAGATGTGGTGTCAGCTCCGGAAAAAGCGGCGCTGTCGACCCTTTTCTGCGATATGAGCCTGCCCCCGGCATCGGTCAGGCTGAAATCCAGGCTGACAAAGACCTCCTGGATGCCCACGACGCGATTCAACCGGCTCCGGCTGGTGATCAGGCCCCGGAGAAAATGGGAGGCACCCAGGCGTTTGGAGGCGCTGAGCGCCGCCGCAGTGTCCCCGTTCATCATAGCTCTGATCTCTTCTTCGGCAATCCGGCGGTCAATCTCTTCGGGGCTGTAAGTCCGGAGTCCCAATTCGTGAAGACGTTTGTTGATCGCCTCGTAAAACGGCCGGTATTCCCGCTGCTGCAGGAGCCAGCCTGAGGGGTTCCGTTTCTCGGCGATGATCAGGGCAATTCGCTGGGATTTCAGTTTCCCGGAACAGTTGATCGTGGAGAGATCAACGTGTTCAGTCCCTGAGGAGAGCGACTTTTCTTCCTGACGCTCTTCGTATTCAGAAAAGGAAAACCCCGCGGCGGCGCTGGTGGTGAAGCAGAGAAGAAGAGCGGCAATGAGTACAATGATTCTGGTCATGCCGGTACAGGTCATGGTCTTATTTTAACCTCTCTCCCAGTTTTTTAGAGAAGTGGAGTGCGCTTTGTCACTGCCTGACGAATTCAACGGATACATTGTTAATCCCTCTGATATCGGCCACGTTGATAACGGCCTCGAAGGAGGCGATCTGGCCGTGGGCGAAAGACCTGGTCTGATTTACCGGATTTTCGTAGGCCGTGATGACCGAGCCGCTGTGGTCAAGCAGATAGATGTTGACATGACCGCGCAGGATTTCATGGTTCAGATTCCTGATTTTTCCGCTGACCACGACAAGAGTGTTGTCGGCATGGTAATCGGCCCGAAGGTCGAGGACTTCTATGCGCGGTCCGGAAAGATTGACGGGCTGAGCGGTTTCAGCTCCCACGGGAAAGAGAAAACCGGCCAGGAAAAGGGAGAAGACAGGAATCATCTTGAAAGCTGTTCTATAAAACCTCATGCTTTTTTCAACCTCTTAATGTTATCTTCATCAACCATCAACCATCAACCATCAACCGCAATCCGCTTATAGCTAACCGCTAACAGCTGAAAACTAAAAACTCCTGTCCTTCCCGGCAGGGATCTGGAATTTGTCCAGGATAACCGGAGAAGCCCTGTTCCCCAGTTCACGGTCAAGGATGATCTGGAAGCCGTGAGAATCCATGATAATATGCTCCTTTTTTTCGTTGGCCTCGATAGCCGTTGCCACGTCTGCCAGGCCGTCTATTTCTCTGCCATTTACGGAGCGGATTACCCGGTTGGAAAAATCATGGAAGCCGGCATTGCTTTTATGGGCCAGGACTTTGCTGAGGATAACGATCTCCTGGTCTTCCTTTTCGATTTCTTCATTCAGGTAATAGTTCAACAGTTCTATGGGGGTATAGTTGGCCCAGCTGCCACCGTGGCCGAATTCTTTCAGGTAATTGAGGGTCAGGGGCTGAAAGACCAGGCCGTTGTAGATATAATAACGGGGGTGGGTGTCAAACTGTTCCTGGGGGACAAGCCGGTCAAAGTTGACAGGTTTGGCAAGCGGTATTTCGACAGCAAGGATCTTCCCATCTCGCAAGATGGTAAGTTTCGCGATCTCCCCCACCTGTTTCTGCTGGATTAGCAGGCCGAAGTAGGTGCGCTGTCCCGGTCTCAGTTCAATGGTGCCGTCGTTGCCGACCT
>JBEPXR010000102.1:0-8434 GCA_041641775.1 Desulfobia sp.
TCGGTGAGGAAAGAGGAAAAAGTCTGCCGGAATTCGTCCAGGTTTCCACCCCCAGTTATTCCGGGACCCACATGGAGGGCTTTCATGCCGCCCTTCATGCCGTGGTGAGACAGCTCACAGTCAGCAAAATCAAAACTGGATCGGTGAACCTTCTGCCTGGTTTTATCTCCTCGGCGGATACCAGGCTGCTCAAGGAAATCGTCAGCGATTTCGGCCTGCAGGCCACCATCCTGCCGGATCTCTCCGAGACCCTGGACGGCCAGGCTCTCCTGGATTACCAGCTCATTCCGGACGGCGGTACCAAGGTAGAAGACATCAGGAAAATGGGAGGCGCCAGGACCACCATTGAGTTCGGCCGCACCCTGGCTGGATACGAGACCGCCGGCCGTTTGCTGGCTGAAAAGTTCCAGGTCAGTCACCTGAGAATCGGCACGCCCATCGGGATCAGGGAGACGGATTCCTTTTTCGATTCGCTCTGCTCGCTCAACGGCATGCCTGTTCCCGAAAGGCATGCCGCTGCCCGAGGAAGACTGGTGGACAGCCTGGTGGACGGCCACAAGTACGTCTCCGGCAGGAAGGCCATAGTTTACGGCGAGGAAGACCTGGTGGTTGGCCTCGTCTCGTTTCTGGCTGAAATCGGGATTCATCCCGTGCTCTGCGCCTCCGGAGGCAACAGTGGCAAGCTGGGAGAAGCCATCGGGAAAGTCACCGGGGACATCCTGGACTATGAGCCCGAAGTCCACGACAACACAGATTTCTTTGAGATCTCCGAACAGGCCCGGAAGCTGCAGCCTGATCTGATCGTGGGCCACAGCAAGGGATATCCCCTGGCCCGTGAGCTGGGTATCCCCCTGGTCCGGGTGGGTTTTCCGATTCACGACCGTCTCGGGGGCCAGCGGCTTCTCCACCTCGGCTACCAGGGAGCTCAGGAGATGTTTGATACCATTATCAATGCCATGATCGCAAAAAAGCAGGATGACTCACCGGTGGGCTATTCATACATGTAATGTTATAGGCACTATCTATAGCCTTCCCCCGTCCTGTCCTGCGCCCTGGCGGGAGTAATCATGTGGTGGACAGGTATAGATTGGACGAGAAAGGGAATTTAACCAAATAAGAGGCGGAAAAATGAGCGAAACATCCAAAGTCGATATAACGAAACATCCCTGCTTCAATGCCGGAGTCAAAGGGCAGTTCGGCCGTATACATCTCCCCGTGGCACCGAAATGCAATATCAAATGCAACTTCTGCAACCGGAAATATGACTGCGTCAACGAGTCGCGCCCGGGGGTTACCAGCAGCCTTCTCTCTCCGGACCAGGCCGTGGCTTACATGGAAAAAGTTCTGGCCAGGGAGCCCAGGATAACAGTAGCAGGCATCGCCGGCCCGGGCGATCCCTTTGCCAATCCCGGGGAGACCATGGCGACCCTGAGGCAGATCCGTCGCAAATTCCCGAACATTATTCTCTGCCTGGCCTCAAACGGTATGGGCATCGGACCGTACATCGACGAGCTTGCCGAGCTCAAGGTCTCCCACGTTACCATCACCATCAATGCGGTGGATCCTGCAATCGGCAGTGCAATTTACAGCTGGATCAGGGACGGCAACGTGGTCTACCGGGGTCTCAAGGGCGCGGAACTTCTGATGTCCAGGCAGCTGGCTGCGATCGAAAAACTCAAAAGGCATGGAATCACGGTCAAGATCAACTCCATCGTCATCCCGGGTATCAATGACCACCACATCGAGAACATATCCTCCAGGACGAAAGAGCTTGGAGCCGATCTTCACAACTGTATGGCCATGTTTCCCAATGTCGATACCCCGTTTGCCGATATCAAAGAACCGTCCAGAGAAGAGATGGAGGAAATCAGAAAGACCAGTGAGCGGTATATGCCCCAGATGCGCCACTGCACGCGCTGCCGGGCCGATGCCGTAGGCCTTCTCGATGATGACAGGACCCGGGAATACCGGGGGTGTCTCTCGGCCTGTTCCTCCAAAACGAAGATCCCCCCGGAAGAAAGACCCTATGTAGCAGTGGCCACTTTCGAGGGAGTTCTGGTCAACAAGCATCTTGGAGAGGCGGAAAAATTCCAGATCTGGGCTCGGGAGGGCGAAACCTTCGTCATGAAAGAGGAACGCTGGTCCCCTGACACCGGTGGCGGCGTCAAGCGCTGGATAAGTCTGGCCAGGATATTGAATGACTGCAGAGCCGTGCTGGTAAGCGCGGTAGGCTCGACTCCCCGGGAGTTACTGGATAAGGCTGGTACCAGACCAATCACTATGAACGGTTTTATCGAAGACGGTCTGAGGGCTGTCTTTGAAGGCGGGAATCTCAAGGCCTTCAAGGCCAGAAAAAATTCCTGTGCTGCCGGCGGCTGCACAGGATCAGGGGAAGGCTGTGGATAAAATTCCGCTTTCCATACCTGAACACCTTCAATCAAAAGGAGAAAACAAAGATGAAAGTAACCTGGGAAAAAGTGTTTGAATATGCCTCCATGCCTGTACACGGCACCATGTCCCGCAAACTTCGCAAAGGAGTCGGTATCCAGGTCAATGAAGGAAAGATTTATGAAGAGGCGGTGATCTTTCTGGGAGAGAGCTTTATTCGGATCACTGAAGAAAATGAAGACGAAAAGAATATTAACACCTATTACGATGTGGAGAAAATTGCCTCCGTCAGGACATACAGCCCTAAATCGTAAAATAACCGGCATCACCGAAAGGAGGAAATTGCCATGAAAATTGCAGTCGCAACAACCGACGGCAGCAGGGTTGATCAACATTTCGGCAAGGCGGATCGTTTCCTGATTTATGAACTCACCGCTTCAGGCCTGAGCTTCATTGAAGAAAGGAACGTCCGGCGCTTATCTGAAAACGATCCTGATCATCCCTTTAATGAGGAGGTTTTTTTCAAGATTGCCGAAGCGTTAGATGGCTGCCAAAAGATCTATGCGGCCAGGATAGGTGACAATCCGGCGAAGGAACTGAAAAAAACAGGGATCGAGCCGGTTGTCTACGAGGGTCCTATCGAGGAGATACATGGATAGCATGCAGATGGGAGGCTGGGCTGCTTCTCTACTGTCATCATGATATTCCGTGGACACATTCATGTATATCTGTGCGAGTATCGCTATACCTGTCCAAAATGGGACTGCAGGTGGAAGGCCTTATTTCTCTGGCGGGTTGAAGCAAGCCTCAGTCCGGCAGGTGACGGAAAACACCATTCGGCCTGAGTTTCGCTCTCGCCTCATACTGGAGGAATAAGGCACTGTTTTATATAGAGGAAAAGCAGATATATGCCCACCTCTTGTAACCTTTCTTTGATATTGTCACTTAATATTCTTCTTGTCTCCTGTAGTCTGACCAGTCCTTAGTCCTTACCCGGTTTCCTCGAGATTCAGCTATGATCGGAAATTTATTCTGGTAACTGGCAATATCGCGTCCTTGCCAAGATACCAGGAGTATTGGAAACTATTGCCCTGAACACTTTGGATTATTCAGTTTTGAAGCCAGGCGAATAGCAGAGTCAGGAGAAGAATAGTCAAACCGGTAAGCCAGGCTACAAGACGAGCGAGCCATATACGCATCTCTACACCAGATCGAAGAGTTCAGAGTGGATATGAGTTAACGGCACTCCGACACTGTGCAGGCCTTTCTCGACCATGTGCATCATTGGTATCGGACCGCAGATGAAATACTGACGGGATTTTCTGTCTTCGGCCAACCGCCGGTCGAGGAGTTCGGCTGTGATCAGGCCGGTTTCACCTTCCCATTCCGGCGGCGGTTTTTCAAGTACATACACAATTTCGAGATTAAGTCTTCTTCTCAGTTCCTCCAGCTCATTCGTGAATGGCAGCCGTTGCCATTGACCACCGCCATAAAAAAATTGGATCGGGCACTGTTCGCCACGATCAGACAGCGTCCGCAGCATACTCATGATAGGGGCGCTGCCAATGCCGCCGGCAATGAACACATACCCCGGGGCTGGGTGTCGGTCACAACTGAAGGCACCGTAAGGTCCGTCCATGTATACTCTGCTGCCATTCTCTATTCCACCAATTTTTGAGGTGAAATCCCCCAGGGCCTTAATCGTAAATGTAAGTCGGTCAGGCTGCTCAGCACTGGAAGAGATGGAAAAAGGATGCTCCTTCAGGGCAAATGGTGAATGCCAGATGGTCAGCCAGGCAAACTGTCCTGGTATGAACCTGAATTTTTGCGAGGTCAGCGGCCGGAGGATCAGAGTCCAGGTGTCGGCGACTTCCTCGTGATGATCGACGACTTCATAGGGCTGCCGAAGGAGCGAGGCAGGTTTGATCAGCCGAACAAAAAGGAGGACAAGGAAAACCGTGAGAACGATGAGCTGCCAGAGTAACCCTTTCCAGGGGGTGGCAATATAATAGCCTATGGCCCTGATATGAAGGAGTGTGAATAGCAGGGCCAGCACTGCGAAAATGGCATGCCAGAACCGCCAGGTATCGTAATGGATGCCCAGCTGTTTCCGCCAGAGCGAGGTTGCCAGAAGAAGTAAAAAGAAAATGACAGCCCCTGTGCCGGTACGCAGGGACCAGGGTGCGTGGGTTGCCGCCAGGCTGAACAGCTCATGGTCGACGGAAAAAAGAATAAGCGGATGAGCGAGGACGACAAACAGGGCAACAAGGGCGATCTGCCGGTGGAAATAGTAGATGATATCGATACCGAATGGTGCTGTGACTCTATGGAGCCGGGCAGTGAGGAGGAACATGATTGCCATCATCGTGGTGCCGGCAAAACCGAGGGCCGAGGATAAATCGCGCCAGAAACCAAGCCCGGCCGGAGTGGGTTGCCAAAGCATGACAAACAAAGGAGTCAGAACCAGGGTCAGATAAATTCCCACCCAGAAGATGCCTCGCAGTAAAATATGTTTCATACTGTTTAAAGATTGATAAGGCCAGATTCAGGGAGTTAGCCCAGCATGAAGACATTCTATCAGGAGGGAAAAAGGTTGTGAAGATCGCAATAGCCATAAATAAGGGCAGTGAGATCAAAGTTCAACGAACATTCCGGCTAGACGGACCTTTCTTGATTTAGAGTTAACGGTTTCAGAAAAACAGGGAAGATGCGTTGTTCATTTATATGAAGGATGGTAGTTCGTCCCTTTCAACGAGAAAATCTGTAACAAAAGATCAACGAATCTTGCCCCCGAAGTGAAGACATCTTGGGCAGATCTCCCCGGGGTGAGGAGGGCAAGACCCTAACTCGGGGAGGACTGATTTCCCTATTTTTTCGTGAATTTTTCACGCCGAAAAAATTTTTTTCGATTTATTGTGATTTTCCCGTTGATCCCGGTTCGGGCGTCATTACAATGAGGGAAGGGTTTGAAGGAAATGACCAAATTCTGTTAGCATTCAGGGTGAATTTCAGGTATATATTTTGCTTGTGGTTAAATCTTTTTAAATTTGGTTGTCTATAAGTTGCGGCGCTGTCTGATCAACAAGTAGCATTGATCTTCGAGAGGCCGATGTCCCGGATTTTTCAGTTACTATCTTATATCTGATCCGAGTGGGACATTCAGCCAGCTGAAAGTCCCACTCGATTTCTTCCTTAATATGCCTATATTCAGTCAATATCTACCCGTCATAATGGTTTCGGCAGGAGCCTGCTTTATGCTGGCTTCGATTCTGCTGGGCCTGAAGACCCTGAAAGGTATTCCGGAGAAGTATCAGGGGCGCTGGAAAACTCTTGCCGGCCTGATGTTGTTTTTTCTGGCAGGCTATCTTGCCTTTATCGTTATCCAGGTATATCGGCTTGATATCCCCACTGAAGTCATAGTGGGCCTGATTTTTCTCGTTGGCGCCTTTTTCGTTTATTTTGTCATCAGGCTGACCCACCATACCATTGACCAGTTGAAAAGCATCCAGGATGAGTTGGAAGAGAGGGTGGAAAAGCGCACCGAAAATCTCCACTGGGCCCTTGAAAAATTAAAAAAGGAAATTCACGAGCGAAAAGAGACGGTCAGGGAGCTGGAAAACGTCAACACCGAACTCAACCAGATTCTGAACAGTTCGGCAGACGGGATCCAGGTCATTGACAAAAATTTAATCATTCGGAGGGTAAACCACACTTTTGCCGAATTAACGGGTATACCGGAAGAGGAGCTGATCGGGGTCTCCTGCCGGGAGGTTGGTCCTGTTGAAATATGCGGAGAAGACAACTGCGCAGTACGGCAAATTTTATCCGGTGAGGATTGGGTAGAGGCCGAAGTGGAGATTACCAGCAGAGACGGGGTGAAGATACCCTGTCTGGTTACCGCCTACCCCTATCTGAGTCCTGAAAGAGAGCTTGTCGGCGTAGTTCAGGGATTTAGAGACATTACCGAGAGGAAGAAAATAGAAGCCCGCCTGCGGGAGATCTCGGTAACCGATGAGCTGACAGGCCTGCTCAACCGACGAGGTTTCATATCCATGGGAGAAAGCCAGCTCGAATTTGCCTCCCGTTTTGATAAGAATTTGCTTCTTTTATACGGCGATCTGGATGAGATGAAATGGATCAACGACAACCTGGGGCACGCGGTCGGGGACCAGGCTTTGATCGAGGTTGCCGACATCCTTCGCTCAACCTTTCGCAAGTCGGACCTTATCGGCATAGGCCGTCTGGGCGGAGATGAGTTTGCCGCTCTTCTCTTCAGCGAACCAGACGAGACCTGCCATCATCCCGTCCTTGATCGGCTCGAGAAACGGATCGCTGAGAGAAACGCCGAACAGGACAGGGAATATAATGTTTCGATGAGTGTGGGAATTGTCGAGTACGACCCTGAAAATCCCTGCTCCATAGAAGAACTCATTGAAAAGGGTGACAAAGCTATGTATCACTGCAAGAGAGAGAAAAAAATGAATAATTCAGATCAGTAGATCCGGAAATTTTTGTGTCTGACTGTCTGTTTGTTTGCCAAAATTCTGCGTGCCCTTTGGTTGAGGATAACTACAGTATATGAAGACTGAGGTTGTCAAAAAAACTTGTCGTCGCATCAAAGATATCGTTATGGGCAGGGCCATTTTTATCCTCTTTATCTTCCTGTTCTTCAGTTATGTCCTGGTTTCCTCCCCATCTTTTGCCACCAACGGCAACAATCTGCTGGGAATCGGTCCGATCTCCCGGGCCATGGGGGGTGTGGGGGTGGCTGATCCTCAGGATGCCATAAGTGCGGTGTTCGCCAATCCGGCCACCCTCTGTTTTGCCGACTATTGCCCAGGTTCGGCAAGTGAATTTGCAACAACGATTTTCGACTCCTCCCTGTCAACCCGAATTTCAATTGAGGGGCCCCGGGGGGAAAGGGTATTTGAAACCGAAAGCAAAAGCGACGCATTTATCATACCGGCCATAGGTATTTCCACGCCCCTGGGATCGAGATTCAGATTTGCTCTGGGGGCCTTTGGCGTCCAGGGGATGGGAGCTGATTACCGCAACAGCGGTCTTGACCTGGACTCCACGCCCGGCAATGGCAATGAAGGAGATATTTTTACCCAGCTGGAAGTAGTCAAGATCTCGCCTAATCTGGCCTGGCTGGTCAGTGACGATTTCTCCGTAGGTTTTTCCTTCCAGGTCATTTCCGGAAATCTCGACCTCGGCTCAGGCGGCTCCAGGGGGTACGCCACCGGAATTCAGTTCGGAGCGTTGTACAAATGGGATCCTTTTAAGGTAGGGATCAGTTATATCACACCGCAGAAAGTTGAACACGAGCGGGTGGCTGATTTTGACCGGGACGGGGTATTGGACAGTCTCGATCTTGAATCTCCTCAAAATGTGACTCTCGGAATTGCCTTCTCCCCCAGTGACAAACTGCTTATCGAAACCGACCTGCGCTGGTTCAACTGGGAGGACGCCGAGGGGTACGGTGATTTCGACTGGGAGGATCAGTGGGTTTTTGCACTGGGGGCTCAATATCAGATTTTTCCAGGATGGTATTTCAGACTGGGGTACAATTACGGAGAAAACCCGGTCAGAGAAAATAACGGCTGGAATCCTGCCGCCCCGCGAAATGTACAGGGGAAAACCATTTCAGCAATGCAGTTTGAGCTTCTTCGGGTGGTCGGCTTTCCGGCTGTCTCCGAACATCATTTCACCGTGGGGATCGGCTACCATCTGTCGGATAGATTTATCATGAATTTTGCCTATATGCATGGGTTTGAGTCAACGATTCGAGAGCAGGCGGCTGATAATGCAGTGGGTTTGACTTCCGAGCTTACCGAGAACACCCACAGTCTTGGCCTGACCTGGCGCTTTTAACCGGCCATCCGCCAGCGTGCCGGATAGCCGGTTAATGAGAGGCAAGAAGCGCCAGCCCCTGGGAGATGTCAAAGATCCAGGAAGGTGGTGTCCCGGTTAAGAACCTCGCAGCCATCATCTTTCACCACAACCATATTTTCCAGCCTGATTCCCCCCCATCCCTTGAAATAGA
>JBEPXR010000103.1:0-8430 GCA_041641775.1 Desulfobia sp.
ATAATTTTTCGTTATCAGCAATTGGATAAGAAAAAGGAGGATTATGGGGAGGAGAAGTATACCATTCGCCGCTACAGGAAGATGCACGGTGAGTATAAGGCCCAGACCAAATTCAATATCTCGAGTCCGAAGCAGGCGGCAAAGCTTGTGGAGATCCTTTCCGACTGGCTGGGAGACGGAAAGTGACAAGGAAAGAACTGAATTTATTAGCAGATTACCAATAGCAGAAACCGGGATATTGAGGGATGAGACACCTCGTGAATGCTCTGGATTTCCTGTGGAATCAAAATTTGACCGGAAGGAGGGAAAATGGAGTCACTGCTGGCGACTGTCGATAAAATAAGCGGATTTGTCTGGGGACCCTATATGCTGATCCTGTTAGTGGGAACTGGCATATATCTGACTTTCGGTCTCCGGCTCCAGACTTTGCGCAAGATCGGGTACGCTTTCAAGCTTCTGGGGCAGGGACGTAAGAAAGAAGAGCAGAGGGGGGAGGGTGAAATTACGCCTTTTCAAGCTCTGATGACCGCTCTGTCGGCGACTATCGGTACCGGCAATATCGCCGGAGTGGCCACGGCAATTTTTCTGGGAGGCCCCGGAGCCGTCTTCTGGATGTGGATTACCGCTCTTTTCGGTATGGCCACAAAATATGCTGAGGCTCTCCTGGCCGTCAAGTACAGAGAAACACTACCCGACGAATCTTTTGTCGGCGGTCCCATGTATTATATTAAGAACGGCATGGGGGAAAAATGGAAGTGGCTGGGAGTTCTTTTTGCCGTGTTTGCCGCGATAGCCGCTTTTGGTATAGGCAATATGGTCCAGTCCAACTCGGTTGCCCGGGCAGTGGAGAGGGCTTTTGATGTTCCCTTCTGGATTACCGGTCTCGTCCTGGCCGGTCTTACCTTTACCGTGGTAATAGGCGGAATTAAAAGGATAGCCGAAGTAACTGAAAGACTGGTGCCTTTTATGGCTGTCATCTACGTGGTTGGTGCCCTCGTCATCATCGCCGTGAACATCGAGCATCTGGGGGGAGCGTTTGAAATGATCCTGTCCGACGCTTTCTCGGGCACGGCTGCAGCCGGAGGATTTGCCGGCTCGGCCATAGCCCAGGCCATGCGCTTTGGTATTGCCCGTGGGGTTTTCTCCAATGAGGCCGGACTGGGCAGCGCGCCTATTGCACATGCCGCGGCCCGTACTGACGACCCGGTCCGACAGGGGATAGTCGGCATGCTGGGAACGTTCATTGATACCATATGTGTCTGCACTCTCACCGCCCTTTTGATTATCATGACAGGAGCGTGGACCAGCGGTGAAACCGGGGCTGAACTTTCCCAGATGGCCTTCAACCGAGGGATGCCGGGTCTGGGGGATTTTGTCGTGGGATTCGGCCTCATGATTTTTGCCTTTTCCACCATCCTGGCCTGGTGCTATTATGGCCAGGTCTGTGTAGCTTTTCTTTTCGGGTTGAAGGGAATTATTCCTTACAGGCTTTTGTATATAGCCTTTATTTTTGTGGGGGCCGTGGTCAAGCTGGACCTGGTCTGGACCTTTTCCGACATGATGAACGGTCTGATGATCGTGCCTAACCTGATCGCTTTGCTGGTCCTGAGTCCGGTGGTCTTCCGGGTTACCAGGGACTATTTTACCCGTTCGGTCTGAGATGGTGCCCAGGCGTCTGCTCTGGCAGCTGTATCCGGTACAGATAGCCATCACTCTGGTCGCCCTTATCGTGGTCACCTGGTATGCTTCCTATGTCATCAGGGAATTTCATTTTGAACAGACGACGGAAGACCTGAAATCCCGGGCCATCCTTGCCGCCCCTGAAATTGGGGATCTGTTGAGAAGGCATGATTATGACGCCCTGAATGAACTCTGTCATCAGATAGGACGGCGCTCCTCAACCAGGCTGACAGTTATCGCCCCGGACGGGAAAGTGCTGGCCGATTCCCATGAAGAACCTGAGAGGATGGATAATCACGCCGGACGGCCCGAAATTGCCGCTGCCCTGGACGGCCGGGTAAATCCGGTCAACCGTTTCAGTTATACCCTGCAGAAACCCATGATCTATGTGGCTATCCCTGTAATCTACACCGAGGGGGAGAAAGCCGTTATCAGAACATCTGTCCCGGTCACTTCCCTCACCGTTGCCCTCAGGGGGATTTATACCAGGATCGCCCTTGCCGTACTTCCTGTTATTCTCCTTGTCGCCCTGATCGCCTGGTGGACTACCCGCAAAATAAGCTATCCCCTGGAAGCGATGCGGCAGCAGGCGATGAGATTTGCCAGGGGAGAATTCACCAGCAGGTTGAGACCTGCCGGTTCCATCGAAACGGTTGAACTCGCCCGGACTTTGAACCAGATGGCGGCCCAGCTGGACGAGAGATTCCGTACCATCGTCCGTCAGCGCAACGAGCTGCGGGCAGTTTTTGACAGCATGATCGAAGGACTCTTGATTGTCGACAGTAATGGCCTGATAACTGGTATTAACAGAGCGGGAGCTTCTTTCCTGGAGATCGCCCCGGAACGGGTACAGGGGAAGAGTGTTCTTGAGGTGGTCAGGAATCTGGAACTGCTCGATTTCGTCAAGAGAAGCCTGAAGAGCAGTGAATCCCTGGAAGATGAGATTGCCTTTACCGATCCATCTGGAAATGACAGGTATTTCCAGGTGCACGGGGTCCGCATACAGGATTATCACGACAGAGATACCAAGGGAGGATTGATTGTCTTCAACGACGTAACCAATATCCACAGGCTGGAAAACATGCGGCGTGATTTTGTCGCCAACGTGTCCCACGAACTGAAAACCCCTATCACTTCTATCGAGGGTTTTGTAGAGACTCTCCTGGATGGGGCGATGGATGATAAGGAAAATGCCGGGCGGTTTCTGGAGATTGTTGCCCAGCAGTCAAGACGCCTTCGTTCAATCGTGGAGGATCTGCTTGCTCTTTCCCAGATCGAGCAGAAAAAGGGAAAGTCCTCCATCGAGATGAAAGTTCAGCGGTTACGACCTTCGCTTCAGGCTGCTATCGAGTCCTGTAAAACCAGGGCCACTGAAAAAGGAATCAGCATTGATCTGAACTGTCCGGATGAACTCCAGGCGGAAATCAACTCACGTCTGCTGGAACAGGCTGTGATCAATCTGGTTGATAATGCTGTCAAGTACAGTCCCGCTCACAGCCGGGTACAGGTTGAAGCTAATCGTGGGAAAAGAGCCGTGATCGTGGCGGTAAAGGACGAGGGAATAGGTATTGCCCGGAAAGATCAGGAGCGGCTCTTTGAAAGATTTTACAGGGTCGATAAGGCGCGCAGCAGAAAAATTGGGGGAACGGGACTGGGGCTCTCCATAGTTAAACATATTGTGGAGACCCATCACGGCTCCATCGAAATCCAGAGTGCCCCTGGGCAGGGTGCCACCTTCAGTATCCGGCTGCCGTTGCCCGGTTCCTGCAGGTAAATTGACTGCCTGAAGAAGCTTCTCCGTGCGGCCCTTTAGGCGATCTCGGTATACCCATCCGGTTTGGCAGTCGTTTGTATTTTTTCCCAAGTGGCTCACCTGTCTGCACGGATGGCAGCACAGCTAGATTGTCTCCATTTAAAGGGCAGGAGAATTAGTCCGGGATGATTTTTGTGCTATAATTCAATTATCCACCCTGCGGAAACACGGTTTGGACTCCGGGGTCAGGAACGGACCGGTCATGTTCTCCTAACTGAAAATTAACCAAATCCTAATAATTTCTGATCAAACAGGAAGTATCTGTTAGGCCGTTTAGGGGGAATAATAAAGACACATATTTGCTTCATTCCATCAGGCGGGTTTTACCATGAAGAAACAGCACATTCTAATTGTTGAAGACGATGAAAATATTCAGCAGCTGGTTGGATTCAATCTGAATAAAGCCGGCTTCCAGGTCAGTTACGCAGACTATGCCGAGGAAGCCTTCGCCAGGATTGGCGAGGAGAAACCTGATCTGGTAATTCTCGATCTCATGCTTCCTTCGACCAGCGGACTGGAGATCTGCCGGATACTTCGCCAGGAAGAAAATACAGCCCACCTTCCGATCATAATGCTCACTGCCAAGGGAGAGGAGGAGGATATTGCCACCGGTCTGGATGTCGGGGCGGATGACTATATAACCAAACCCTTCAGCCCCAAGGTTCTTGTTTCCAGAGTAAAAGCCGTGATGCGCCGGAAGGAGGAGATTCCTCCTGAAGCAGCTGGTTCGGGGCAGGAAATGATCAGACATCATGAACTTGCCATTGACCCCAAAAGATATGAAGTGGTGATTAACGGCAGTCCATTGACCCTCACAGTAAGCGAATTCGGCATAATCCAGCTCCTGGCCCGGCACCCGGGCTCGGTTTTCAGCAGGAAGCAGATTATCGACTCAATTCGGGGATACGACTATTTCGTGACACCCCGGGCAGTCGATGTTCAGATCTTCGGTCTCCGAAAAAAGCTCGGTGAGTACGGAAAGTATATAGAAACCGTGCACGGCATCGGCTACCGGATGAAGGAGTAGCCGGCTCCTCCTTACGGTCTGCCTTTCTATTCCCTCTTTCAACGCCACCTCAACTCCCTGTCTTTTTTTGACTTTCCTGCAGGCTTTCCATGCCAGAGATCGCAGTTTTTTGCCTGTGAAACCGGGCTGATGCAGATTTCTTTATCTCTAAATTGATCTGGATCAAGGACATCTCCCATCTTTTCTTTTAGGATTCAGATATAACCGTCCAGTTGCGCCAGGATATGCTTGGCTGATCCAGCAATCTAGCGAACTGACAGGTGCGGAGAAGACATTCGTTATTTTGTTATTTTGGTAACAGGTTGAGCGGAACGTTTGACCTTCAAAATCAACTTTTTAATTGATTATTACGGAGGCCGGCCGTGGCTACGGGAAATAGAAAACAGGATGACATATCGCAAAGCACCGGGATAGTGCTAACGGATGAGGACGTCTATGAGGCAATGAGAATGATACCCGGCTATCTTGACATTTCTCTTGCCGATTTCCGGGACATCTATCTTCAGGCTTTTCAACACGCGAAGGCAAGAATCAGGAAAACCTTGAAAGTGGAAAGTGTCATGACTGGAGAAGTGGTGTCGGCTGAAAGCGCTCTTCCGGTACAGGAAGTTGCGGCTCTGATGGCGGAGAAGGAAATCAGCGGTCTTCCGGTCCTGAACCCTGATAAAACTGTAGCAGGTATCATTAGCAGAGAAGATTTTTTTGCCCGGCTGGGTGAGGGGAAGCACCACTCCTGTATGGCCCTGCTGGCCGATTGTTTGGTCAATAAAGGATGCGCCGCTCTCGCCATAAGGGGGAAAACCGCTGGTGACATTATGAGTTCTCCGCCTGTAACGGTGCATCCAGAAGATCTCCTATCGAAGGTAGCCAGTTTGATGGCGGAAAGAAAAATAAACAGGCTGCCGGTGGTAGATCAGAATGATCGCCTCGCTGGCTTTTTGACGCGCACAGATTTGATCAACTCATTTCCATATGGGGACTAAAATGCAATTTTTGACCAAAATGAAAGGAGTGACCAAAAGTCCTCCCCGGGTGAATATGTCTGAGATAATCTGGTCCTGGATTGGTTCGTTTGCCGGTATCGCGGCAGTGGCCCTGTTGAATTTCGATGTACTGGCCGGGACCGATTTGGTCATGATCATAGGATCTTTCGGGGCATCCGCCGTGCTTATCTATGGAGCCATCAAAAGCCCATTGGCCCAGCCCCGTAATTTGTTGGGAGGGCATGTCTTTTCAGCCCTGATCGGAGTGGCCTGTTTTCAGTTGCTGGGTGAATGTATCTGGCTGGCTTCGTCAGTAGCCGTAGCAACTGCAATAGCCGTCATGCATGCTACTAAAACCCTGCACCCGCCTGGAGGAGCCACTGCTCTTATAGCCGTAATCGGCAGTGAAAAAATCCACTCCCTGAGCTGGCTTTATGCCCTGTTCCCCGCAGGTGCCGGTGCTCTGGTCATGCTCGGTATCGCCCTGGTGGTCAATAATCTTCCGGAGAGCAGGAAGTATCCGGAATTTTGGATCTGATCGGTCATCTCGTTACCTGGGCCGATGGAATATGTTTTTTTGCTCCAATGCCTTCAACCTCTTCCACGTTTGACCCGAAAGGTGTAATCGAGCATAATGACGGTCATGGGTGGCCGGCTGAGTTTCGTCCACAACGTGGCAAGCTTTTTCCATAATTCTGTCTGCAATAATTCCATTGTATATATGACAAAGGTTGTCAGAAAAATAGTTGTCTTCCTCGTACTGGCACTCCTGGCGGCCGGAGCAGTTATGCTCATCAGGCACCGCAAGGCTGAACTGGCTGCCCTGAAGCCGCCTCCCCAGCGAGCCGCGGTAGTGAAAACCTCGATTGCTGCCAAAGGCAGTCTCCCCTTAAGCCGTCATTATCTGGGTACTATCCAACCCGTGATTTCTGCGGATCTCGCTCCCCGGGCAGAAGGACACTTGAAGTCAGTCACCAGGGATATCGGTGATCTGGTTGAGGAGGGTGAAGTCGTGGCGCAAATAGACAGCCGGCTTCCCCTGAAGGAAAGGCAGGCCGTATCAGCGGAGCTTGCCGGTGCCCGGGACGAACTCCAACAAAGAAAAAAAGAGTTGGAAAGAAGAAAGGCGCTTTTTGCCGAAGGCCACCTGCCTGAGGACAGACTGGATGAAAGCAGGAGAATATACCTTCTGGCCAGGGCCAGGATGAAACGACTGCAGGCGGAACTGCAATCAGCTTCAATTGCTGAGGGCTATACCGATTTGCAGGCGCCGTTCGACGGAATAATCAGTGATCGGTTTATGGATCCAGGGGAAATGGTCAAGCCGGGACAGCCGGTTTACAGGATGGAAAGCCTGGAAGCGGGGTACAAGGTCCTTGTTGATCTGAATCGAGCCATCCTTCCGGATCTCTCCGGTGGAGAGCGAGCGGTATTGACTTCTGGCAGTAGACAGAAAGAAGCGAGGATTAAACTGGTGCACCCATCCTTTCATGAGGGCAAGCTTGCCACTGCGGAGATAAGAGAGTCTGTTTCACCTTTTGGTCTGCCTTCCGGGGCAGTAATTGGTGTAAACATTTATCACGGCGTGGCGGAAGGCTGGGTTATCCCGATCGCCGCAGTCCTGAAACAGGCAGAAAACAGTTTTGTTTTTACAGTCGATAGTGCAAATCTGGCCCGTAAACACCAGGTGCAGGTAAAGGGATATAGCAATAAGCGACTGGTAGTAGAAGGCCCCCTGTCCTCCGGGGACAGGGTGATCACAGGAAGTGAATCCATGCTGCTTCAGCTGGCGGATGGTTCCCCGGTCAGACCTCTCAACCTGCCTGCGGAATGAATTGGGTAGAAAGATATCTGAAAAATCCTCATGGTATAACCGCTCTTCTCTTATTGGGAGTAGTGTATGGCTTTATCGGTTTTAGAAGTCTGCCCCTGAACCTCTTTCCTGATGCAAACTATCCTCAGGTCGCTATCCTTTTGATCTGGCAGGGAGCTTCCGCTGAAGATATGGCTGATAAGATCAGCCGGCCGGTGGAAAAAGAACTGGGCAGCCTGGGGTTGACCCGCAGAGTCAGTTCCACCGTCCGGGACGAGACTGCTGCGGTAACTGTGGAATTTGATTACGCCAAGGACCTCGACTCCGCAGTAACTGATGCCAATACTGCTTTGAACCGGATTCTGCCTTCCCTTCCCTCCGGTTTGAACCCTCCTCGAATTTTTCGGATCAGTGACGCAACCCAACCCGTCCAGACTCTCGCTGTCACTGCCAAGCCTGGTTCCGGCCTGAGTCTGACCAAGGTCAGACAGCTCTGCGATAACCAGGTTCAGGAAGCCCTGTTGCGGGTCCAGGAAATAGCAGACGTAGAAGTGTTCGGCGGGTATGTTCCCGAGATTGAACTCAGAGTGGATAAGGACCGTCTTGCCTCCTTCAATTTTCCGCTGGATCAGGTTATTGCCTCTGTTTATGCCCAGAATCGTAACATCCCCATAGGCCGATTGATACGGGACAGAGACGAAGTTCTGATCAGGATAGCGGGTGAACGTGATTATCGTCATGAACTTGGAGATATCGTTATCGGTCTGAGCGGAGGCAGTCCAGTATACTTGAAAGATGTGGCCGAGATCAGAACCGGTCATGCTGAACGAAATTCTTTCTACCGCGGTAATGGCAAACCGGCTATCGGCCTTAACGTGCTGAGGCCGGAAAACGGGCATGTCACTACCACATTGAACGCTCTGGAGAAAAGTCTGCCAGGGGTCAGGGCCAATTTCGTCAATCTTGATTTTGAAATGACTGATACACAGGGCGAGTTGATCCGTACTTCGGTTTCCAACCTGATCACTTCCCTCAGGGACGCAGTTATTCTGACGGTTGCCGTCATCTTCCTGATGCTGGCCAGAATACGGATGACTCTTCTGGCGATGGTTTC
>JBEPXR010000104.1:0-8427 GCA_041641775.1 Desulfobia sp.
GTCCCGACAGGATTCTGTTTTCGTTCACCTCTTCAATGATCGAGGCTATGACCTCTTCAATCGTAAGGCGGGATGAATCTATCAGGACCGCCTCGGCGGCTGGGCGCAGGGGGGCCTGGGAGCGGCTGCTGTCCGCCTCGTCCCGTTCTTTGATCTGTTTCAGGATGTCCAGTTCATCCGCGTCATCCCCCTGTTCTTTGAGCTGCAGGGTCCGGCGGCGGGCCCTTTCCTCCGGCGAGGCGTCGAGATAAAACTTGTGGGCTGCTTCGGGAAATACCACGGTACCGGTGTCCCTTCCTTCAGCGACTGTTCTGCCTTCGCGTCCCATTTTCTGCTGCAGTGCGGTTAGTTTTTTTCTGACCACCGGCAAAGCAGAAACCCTGGATGCCGCCATACCTATTTCCGCCGTTCGTATCGCCTGGCTGATTTCCTGCTGGTTGAGAAATATTCTGACATCCTCCTCCTCTGAATATAATTCCAGTTCCATGTCGTCCATCAGGGTTTCAAGTCCTTTTTCGTCTCCAAGGTCGATTCCCTTCTGGAAGGCTTCGTACCCCACAGCCCTGTACATGGCTCCGGTATCCAGGTAGGTATAGCCCAGTTTCGCCGCAACAGCTCGACTGATGGTGCTTTTCCCGCTGCCGGAAGGGCCGTCAATGGTAATAATCTCCTTTTTCACCCTTCCCGTCCGCTTTCCGTCAGGGTCTCAGTCAAAGCCGCGAGCAGCCGTTTGTTCTCCTCCTCGGTTCCAACAGTTATGCGGATGAACTCCGGAAACTCGTAGGCTGACATGGGCCGGACAATAACGCCTTTGCGAAGCATGGACTCATAAACATCCCGGCAGTTGCGGCCGACATCAGCCAGGAAAAAATTGGCGTGGCTCGGGTAAGTCCGGCAATCCAGTTTTTCTATTTCGGTCCTCAGAAAATGCAGTCCTTCCCGGGTCATGTCCATCGTTCTGTCATAATGGTCTCTGTCCTGAAGGCAGGCCAGAGCACCAACCTGGGCAAGCTCGTTGACGTTGAAAGGCTGGCGGACCCGGTGCAGGTAGGTACTTATCTCCCGACGCATCATTCCGTATCCTATCCTGAGTCCGGCTAAACCGTATGCTTTGGAAAAGGTTCGAAGGAATACAACGGGTTTTTGCCCCTGGAGATATTCGCGAAAATTGAGCCGCAATTCGGGCCGGGTAAAATCAATGTACGCTTCATCCACCACTACGATAACGGTATCGGGAACATAACGGAGAAAATCGTCAAATTCCTGCTTTTCAATGAGCGTTCCGGTGGGATTGTTGGGATTGTCGAGAAAGATGAGTCTGGTACGAGGCGTAATTTTTGAAGCAATGCTCTTAAGATCGTGCTTCATCCCTTTCAGAGGAATAACCCGGTTGATCCCGTCACGGACCTGAACGGCATTCTGATAGACCAGAAAAGAAGGAAAGCTGCTAACCACCTCGTCTCCGGGACTGACAAAACTGCTGACCAGCAACTCGATTATCTCGTTCGAGCCGTTTCCGATAACGAGTTCATCCGGACTGAGACCCAGCCGTTCCGCCAGTGCCCTGGCCAGATAATAACAACTGCCGTCCGGGTACCGATGAAGGTCATGCAGGGACCTGCCGATTGCCTCGATCGCCATGGGGGAGGGGCCCAGGGAATTCTCGTTGGAGGCCATCTTCAGGCAACCGCTGATTTCGTACTCTCTTTCCAGCTCCTTGAGGGGTTTACCGGGAGGGTAGGGAACCAGGCTTTCAATATTTTTCCTTACCTTGATATTCATAGCCGGCTCAGTAGGTGACATTCAGCCGCTGCTCCAGACTGTAGGCGGCCCGCAGCAGTATCTCTTCTCCGAAATGGGGAGCCTGAAACTGAAATCCTATCGGGAGTCCCTCACCATTGGAGCCGCAGGGCACCGAAATAGCCGGGATTCCTGCAAGATTAGCGGGAATGGTCAAGATATCGGACAGGTACATGCTGAGGGGATCATCGATCTTTTCCCCTATTTTCCATGGCGGGGTGGGAGTCACCGGTGAAGCCAGGATATCGCACTCCTGGAATACCTTCTTATAGTCTTCGGTAATCAGGGCCCTTACCTGGGAGGCTTTCTTGTAATAGGCGTCGTAATACCCCGAAGACAGGGCATAGGTTCCAATGATTATCCTTCTTTTTACCTCGTCGCCAAAGCCCCGGGAGCGGCTTCTGTTGTACATATCTATGAGAGACCCGGCTTCTTCATCCCGCAGACCATAGCGTACCCCGTCGTAACGGGCCAGGTTTGAACTCGCCTCAGAGGGAGCGATTATATAGTACACGGCAGCGCCGTATTCGGTATGGGGCAATGAGACCTCCCGGGTCTCGGCCCCGGCTTCCTTCAACCGGTCAAGGGCCTCTTTCACCGCTCTTTCGACCTCGGGATCCAGACCCTCCAGAAAGTATTCCCGGGGAATGCCGATCGTAATCCCCTTGAGGTCGGGGACCAGAGCCCGGAGATAATCTGGAACATCTTTTTTTACCGAGGTGGAATCCTTGGGATCATATCCGGCGATAGCCGACATCATGAGGGCACAATCGCTGACATCTTTAGTCAGCGGCCCCACCTGGTCGAGGGAGGAGGCAAAGGCTATCAAACCGAAACGGGAAACCCGGCCGTAGGTAGGCTTCAGCCCTACTACCCCGCAGTGCGAAGCCGGCTGCCTGATAGACCCTCCGGTATCCGACCCGAGGGTCGCGAGGCATTCGTCAGCAGCAACCGAGGCTGCCGAGCCCCCACTGGAGCCGCCGCAGATGAAATCGGTATTGCGGGGATTTCTGGGAGTGCCGTAGGCACAGTGCTCGTTTGTCGAACCCATGGCAAATTCATCCATGCAAACCTTGCCCAGAAGGACAGCACCTTTCTTTTTCAGCTTTGCCACTACGGTGGCATCATAGGTCGGAGTAAAAGACTCGAGCATTTTCGAGCCGGCCGTTGTCCGTATGCCCCGGGTACAGAGAACATCCTTGATGGAAAGAGGGATCCCGCATAATGGACCGGCCTCTCCCTTGGCCAGCACCTTATCTGCTGCTTCCGCCTGAGCCAGGGCCTTTCCCTCGGCAAGAGTGGTATAGGCGCCTATGACTTTATCGGATTCATGAATATGCTCGAACAGCTGGGAGGTAGCCTCCACGGCGCTTGTCTCCCTGCTGGTCAGCATGGCATGAAGCTGGTGTATGGTTAATCCTTTGAGATTCATGGTATTTTATAATTCATCATTCAGAAGTTACTGGACCAACCCCGACCCGGCTGCAGCGAATGGAGACCTTGTACGGAAACCAGCAGAATCTTCTACAGTAAATCTGCCGGAGAGCATGCAGGATAGAGCTGATTACAATTTAAATAACCCTGGGGACTATAAAGGCTTCTCCGTTCTGGAGGGGGGCATTGGCAAGAGAGTCTTCCCGGGGGGGAGAGGGAATCACCTCATCCTTGCGGAAAACATTGTTGAGATCTTGGGTGTGGGTCATGACTTCGACCTGGCTGGTATCCACTTCCTGCAGTTTGGCGATATAACCCAGTATCTTATCGAGCTGTCTGCTCATGGCTCCAATTTCTTCACCATCCAGCTCCAATCTGGCCAGGACGGCGACTTTGGCTACCTCATCCGGACTGATATACATTGTCTCCAATCCCTATGAAACACATTTAAACTTCTGTTTACGTTTTTTAATCGAACCTGTCAGGATATCCACCACATCCGGATCGAACTGAGTCCCGCTGCAGACATTCAGTTCCTGAACGGCCTCCTCGGGGGTCATGTTCTGTTTATAGCTTCGCATGGAAGTCATGGCATCATAACTGTCGGCGACGATAAGTATCTTGGTGAGGATGTCAATTTCTTCCCCCCGCAGACCGTCGGGATATCCCTGTCCATCCATCCGCTCATGATGATGCCTGACAATAGACACTTCCCGGTCAAGGAAACTCAGAGGTTTTATGATATTTGATCCCACTTCGGGATGCCGTTTGACCTGGGCCCACTCCTCTTCCGTCAGCGGACCGGGTTTCTGGATGCAGCTGACATCGATGACCAGTTTACCGATATCATGGAGCTGACAGCCCCTGTGAAGAGCATCCAGTTCTTCCTTGGTCAACCCCATGGCCTTTCCGATCAAACAGGAGTACTCTGTCACTCTCCTGGTATGGCCGGCGGTGTACCAATCTTTTTCTTCCAGGGCGGTATTCAGAGTGACAATCGTGTTTAAAGACGATTCCTCGAGGTGATGGCTGTACTTTTCCAGGAGAATATTTTTTTCCGCCAACTCTCTTGTTTTACTTTTAACTTCCTTTTCCAGATTCTCCTTATAGGTTAATTCCTTGAGCTGGAACCCCCTCTTTTCAATCGCCCTCTTGATCTTGACCTCGAAAAAATCTATATCATCAATGGGTTTGGTGATAAAATCGTAGGCTCCCAGATTTATTGCCTTGACGGCGTACTCCATGGAACCGGCACCGGTGAAAAGCAGGACGGGAATACCGAGATTTTTCCTGTTAATCTCCCTGAGTGCTTCGAAACCATCGAGTCCCGGCATATTGATGTCAAGAATGACCGCGGCAAAATCGCTGGTCAGGGTATTTACCGCCTCACGTCCATTTGAAACAGTAACAACTTCATAACCGAAGAGCTGAAGGAGCCGCTCGACAGCTTCCCGAACCAGAGGGTCATCATCTGCCACCAGAATTTTGGAAAGCCTGTTATCTTGCATGTACACGGGCTGGATGGGGCAAGGGTGCTCTGTGAGGCGGAAGAAAGCAATCCTGTCTACGCCGCCTTTTGCGGATCACCTATCATATCCTTATTATTATTGGACAACCACATATTTTTTCACTACCTACAGATTTTTCGGCATTAATTCAAGGTGGCGAAAAAAATGCATCTTACAGCTTCCAATAATTTTCTGCAACCTTTTGTACTTTTGCCAAAATACTCGGGGAAACATTGCTGTTTCTGTATCTGTTCAGCTCACTGTCGCTTAGAAACCCGTTCCCGCTCAGCTCCTTCAGAACCGCCATAACAGAGGTGCTTATCCCCTGTATGTCGTACCCTCCCTCCAGAGCCAGTAAGAGGCGTCCGCCGCAGACCTGGTCTGCCAGGTCCATAAGAGCCCGGGTCATGTAAGCAAAACCGCTCTCGCTGACCCTCATGGAGCCTAGAGGATCGGCATGATAGGTATCAAAACCAGCCGAGACGAGAACAAGATCGGGGGCATATGATCTGGCCACCGGAATCAGCAGTTCATTGAAGATAGAGGCGAACTCCTCGTTCCCCTGCCCTCCAGGCAGAGGGACATTGAGAGTATAGCCTTCCCCCTTTCCGTTACCCAGCTCGGCAACGGCGCCGCTGCCCGGGAAACAGGGATACTGGTGGGTGGAAAAGTATAGGACCTGATCTGTATCATAAAAAGAGTGCTGGGTGCCGTTACCGTGATGCAGATCCCAGTCGACAATAAGTACTTTTTCCACGCCAAGATGCCTCAGGGCGTAATGCGCACCGATGGCAATATTGTTGAACAGGCAGAATCCCATTGCGGCTTCGGCCTCCGCGTGGTGGCCGGGGGGGCGGACCAGGGCGAAGCCATTATTGATCTCCCCGTTAACCAGCATCCTGACCCCCTGCACCACTGATCCGGCTGCCAGACATGCCGCCTCGTACGACTTGCGTGAAGTGCAGGTGTCAGGATCCAATATACTGTACGACTTGCCCGCTGTAGCCTTGATCCGGCGGATATGACTGTGACTGTGATTCAGTGCTAACAGTTCCTCGCCGGCAGGCTCTGCCTTCGGATAATAAAAATCCTTTCCCTCCTCATTCAAGCGATTGTGTATCATTCTCAACCTGAGAGGTGATTCGACATGGGAATTCCCCGGATCATGCTCCAGAAACAGATCATCTTTAAACACAGCGGTTTTCATCATCAGAACACCTCATGATTATCCGGCACGTCCCCTGGTCAGAAAGGACAGATACCGGACTTCCTCGAACCCTTGATCATTCTTTCTTCAGTTACTATCCAGTCCAGCGGAACGTCATGTTCCTGCAAAGGTATTTCAGGTACAACCTGCAGCTCATAGGCAAGACCCACCGTTAAGGCTTCGGGGGCCATCCGGCTTAAAAACCGGTCGTAGTACCCCCCTCCATACCCCAGGCGCCCCCCGGACGGATCAAAAACGGCTCCCGGCACCAGAATGACATCCAGGGCGGCGGGATCAAACTGTAAACACCTGTCGACATCAGGTTCAGGTATAGAACGGTATCCGGGGAAGAGGTCCTCGACCTCATCTTCAATTCGATACGGAACCAAGTCGTAATCCTCGGGGACGGTGAGCGGTGCCGCAACCGTTATTCCCTTGAGCTTGAGTTCGATGATCAGGGGGCGGGTTATGACCTCACTCCGATAATTTATATATATCATAACTCTGGAGGCACCGTTAAGGGAGTGCATTTCCAGCAGTCTGCTTCGGATCAGACTGCTTTTTCCCTCACGCAGGTCTTCCGGTAAGGTATCCCGACGACCCAGTATCTCCTGACGCAACTGCCGGCGGTCAGCCATGGGAATGCTAATCCTCGATCATGGCAAAATCAATCTGCTGCTGTCCCGGGTTAACCCTGAGCAGCAAAACTTCAACCTCATCTCCGATCTGGTAAATCCGGTGCGTATTTTCTCCAATAAGACGATGATTTTTCTCATCAACTATAAAATAATCTCTCTTGAGCTCACCGAGATCTACACTGCCGCTTATGACGCTTTCGCTCAACTCCACAAAAAGCCGGTTTGAGCTGATTCCAGATACTCTTGCCCTGAATGTTTCACCAATCCTGTCTTTCATATACAGGGCTTTAAGACGTCCGACCATTTCTCTTTCGGCTTCCATTGCCCTGCGCTCTTGCTGAGAGGTGTGTTCTCCGGCCTCCTCGAGGTCGACATCCTGAGGAAGAATACGGCTAAGCTCCGACAAGCTTCGGTGTACCTGCAGATCAGGGTAGCGTCTTATAGGCGAAGTGAAGTGGGTATAACAGGAAGAGGCCAGAGCGAAATGCCCGCTGTTGTTTGGGGAATACCGGGCCTGTTGCATGACGCGCAGGGTCAGGTTATTGACGATATATTCCAGAGATGTTTCACGGGCAACATCGAGAACATTCTGGAACCAGGTGACTGATCCGGTATCGTGGGGCGGATTGAAACCGAGGACAGTGAGAAACTCTTCCAGTTCCGCCACTTTCTGGGGATCAGGTCTCTCGTGTATACGGTAGAGGGTGGGGCGCTCATTCATTTCAAGGCTGGTTGCGACCGCCTCATTGGTAATCAGCATAAATTCCTCTATCATCTTGTGGGATTTTTTTCGCTCTGCCCGGGAAATTGACCTGATTTCATTATCTTCGAAATCAACATCAACGACCGCTTCGGGAATATCCATCATCAGGCTTCCTCTCTCGATCCTCCTTTCTTCCAAAGCCCCGGCTAATTCTCCCATCCATTTGAGTGGAGTTAAGATCGGCTTATACTTCCTTCTGATCTCAGCCAGGCGATCCACCAATATCTGGTTAACGAGTTTATAGGTCAATCGATAATGGCTGCGGATAATACTTTTATGAAATTCTTTTTTCAGAAGATTTCCCTGCCGGTCAAACTCCATGACCACAGAGAAGGCGTAACGGTCTTCTTCCGGTTTGAGACTGCAGAGTTCATTGGATAGTACTTCCGGGAGCATGGGGAGGACAGTACCGGGTAGGTATACGCTTGTTGCCCGAGAATAGGCTTCCTGGTCGAGGATTGAACCAGGCCTGACATAATGGCTGACATCAGCTATCGAGACATAGAGAAGGAAGCCTTTCCTGGTCTTAACCACAGCTATCGCGTCATCAAAGTCACGGGCATCCTCGCCGTCAATCGTAACATGGAGAATATCCCGTAAATCCTTGCGGTCGCCGGTGGGAATCACCGAGCTGTCGAGACGGGCAGCCTCAGACAGAACAGAATCGGGAAATTCTGCGGCCAAATTGTGCTTATTGATTACTATTCTTGTCTGGGTCTCCAGGTTCTCAGGATCCCCCAGCACCTCGATAACCCTGGCATAGTAAGGTGGTGACTGCCTCCGATGCTGCTGATTCAGCTCGGAATCCAACCTGATCACCACGCTCTCCCCGTCCCTGGCTCCACAGGAGAGCTCTCCCGGAATGATAAAATGAAAGGGATACCTATTATCCTCCGGAACGACCCGGCCCCTGACCCTGCCTCCCTGATAGATTCCGATTATCTTGTCAGTCGTCCTCTGGAGTATGGCGAGAATCCTGCCCTCCCATTTTTTCCGCGTCTTTCTGGTCAACTGCACAAGCACCCGATCTCCATGGATGCCGTGGTTCATTTGGCGAGGAGGAATGAAGACATCGCT
>JBEPXR010000105.1:0-8399 GCA_041641775.1 Desulfobia sp.
CTGATGATACACTTCCCCAGATACCTCTTCACGGAGCGAATATTCCCGACCAGAAAGAGATTGAAAAAGAGATAGGTGAGTACCTGTCAAAGAAATACGGAGGCAAGGTGCAGATCATCTCCAGTGATGTCCTGACTTCTCCGGAAAGAAAAGGTGCGAGGGAGAATCGTTTGCTGGGGGGCGAGCAGACCGGTTTTCACTTTGATATGAAACCGGAGGAGTTGATAGCCTACCTGGATGATTATGTCATCCAGCAGGACGAGGCAAAAGCGGTATTGGCTACCAAAATATGCACTCATTTCAATCGAATACATCAAGAAGAAAAAGGAAACCACACCCAACCTGCGGCCGGAAGGATAAAGAGCAACGTCCTCCTGATTGGCCCCACCGGCGTTGGTAAAACCTTTCTGATTAAGCTTATTGCCGGGTACCTGGGGGTCCCTTTTGTAAAAGGTGATGCCACCAAGTTCAGCGAAACCGGATATGTCGGCGGTGATGTCGAGGACCTGGTCAGGGACCTGGTCAGGGCGGCCGACGGCGATATAAAGAAGGCGGAGTACGGTATAATTTATGTCGATGAGGTTGACAAGATCGCCGCCAGTCCTCATCGTCACGGTGCTGACGTATCAAGATCCGGCGTACAGCGGGCTTTTCTCAAGCCCATGGAAGAAACTGAAGTGGAAATGAAGGTGCCCCACGATCCCATTTCCCAGATGGAGGCCATTGAGCAGTACCGGGCTACCGGAAAGAAGGCCCAGAAAAAGGTGAATACCAGAAATATCCTCTTCATCATGAGCGGCGCCTTCAGTGGTCTTGAAGAAACCATTGCCAAGAGGATCCAGCAGAGATCCATAGGTTTCGAACAGGACGTCGCTTCACCGCGCCGGGATCATGATTTGTTCAGGAACGTCAAGTCTTCTGATCTTCTGGAATACGGTTTCGAAAGTGAATTTGTGGGACGGCTGCCGGTTGTCGCCGTGCTGAACGAACTAACCGAAGATGATTTCTTCGATATCCTCATTAGTCCCAACAGCAGTGTTGTGGTCAGTAAAAAGCAGGATTTCAACGCCTATTCCATCAAACTGCAGTTTGAAGAAAGTGCCCTGAGGGAAATAGCAGTCCGGGCGGTGGCAGAAGGAATCGGAGCCAGAGGATTGGTCAGTATCGTTGAAGAGGTGCTGCTGCACTATGAGAAAAAACTGCCTTCAACCTCCATCCGCCACCTGGTTCTGACCAGGGAAATGGTCAGAGACCCCAGAGGGGAACTGCAGAGGCTGCTCAACGACAAGAAGAAGCAGAAGGAGCAGAGAAAACTGTATTCCACCTTGCTGAAGGAGGAGCGGAAGCGCTTCATCTCCTTTATAGAAGCAAAACAGAAGTACTATTTCGAAAAAAGCAGTCTGGTTTTAAACCGGAAAAGGTCGCGCCTGATTGCCACTATATGTCAGGAAGAAATCAGTGATCCAAGAAAGGTCTGCCTGGATATTATCGAGCGGATCGAGCACATCCAGCAATATGCCGAGGCCATGACCGAAGAGTACGGGGTTGAAGTATCCTTCAGTGTTGCAGCAGTTGACCGGATTATTATGGAAAAACCACTGTCGATGGAAACTGTTGACTCCAGGTGCGAGAAAATCATGTCGGCCTGTGAATACGGACTTCGGCTCATAAGCCAGAAGAACTGGGCCGACAAGCTTGAAATAACTGAAGAAGGTGTGGATTCACCCTCTGATTTCATGACAAAATTTATCAACAAGCTTTTTAAGTTTGATTAAGGTACAAGCCTTTTCTGACCGACGGCTTATTACACCCGATTACCGAACTGAGAAACAAAAGCAAAGGAGGATGAGCATGGTTTTTCCGGAATATCGACCGAGAAGACTGCGGCGCAATAACCAGATGCGGTCTTTAATAAGGGAGACGAGACTGTCTCCGGAACAGTTTATCTATCCTCTCTTTGTCATGCCCGGGAAGGGGATGAAGCAGGAAGTCTCTTCAATGCCAGGAGTATTCCGGCTCTCGGTCGACAAGTTGGCAGCCGAAGCCAGGGAGCTCCTGGACCTCGGTATAAATCATGTCATCCTCTTCGGTCTCCCAGAGGAAAAAGACAAGGTGGGATCAGGAGCTCATGAACAGAACGGAATTATCCAAAGGGCGATAAAAGAGCTGAAAAGCTCGGAACCCGACCTGATGGTGAGTACGGATGTCTGCCTTTGCGAGTATACCAGCCATGGCCATTGCGGCATAATCATCAACGGCCAGGTGGATAATGACGCCACGCTGGAGGCGCTGGCTCAAGTCGCCCTGTCCCACGCCAAGGCTGGAGCGGATATGGTTGCCCCGTCTGATATGATGGATGGCCGGGTGGCTGAAATCAGAGGTATTCTGGATGAGAACAACTTCGATAACATTCCCGTCATGTCCTATGCCGTCAAATACGCCTCGGCCTTTTACGGTCCGTTTCGTGACGCCGCTGAATGTGCCCCTCAGGAGGGGGACCGGCGGGGATACCAGATGGATCCGGCCAATGCCAGGGAGGCTCTGCGGGAAGCCACCCTCGATGTTGATGAGGGAGCCGATATCCTTATGGTAAAACCCGCTGTCAGTTATCTTGATGTGATAAGCAGCCTCAAGGAAGAATTCGACCTGCCAATAGCCGCTTATCATGTGAGCGGAGAGTACGCCATGATCAAGGCGGCCGAGGCCAACGGCTGGATTGATGGCCCGGCGGTGCTGCATGAAACCCTGCTTTCCATTCATCGGGCTGGAGCGGACATCATCATTACTTACGGGGCAAAGGAAGTGGCCCGCCAGCTCATTCGACAATCTTGATATTTTGCGGTATTAAAACCGTCCGCTTTTTTTATTCGGGGCAAGCGGCGATTTCAACAGGGCCATATCCCCACTTTTTACCGGTTGATCCGTCAATTCCGTGATGTGCTCCGCAACTATGGGGCACTTCACGGTAAGCAGAAAGTAGATCGGAGCTTTTACTTCCGAAAGTGTCTCGAAATTGCCCTGCCCCTTGCTGATGATCATATCAGCCCGGTTAAATTCTTCTTTAAATTCAGCTGAGCAGAGAGCAAGGGGCGTACCAGGGCAGCTGGTGCCATTGCTAATAATCCGGCATATTTCGTCGAGACCCGAGAAGCAGGCATCGGCGTACAGCGCGTCATTAATGATAGGTTTTTCTTTGACCGCAAAAACCACCTTTTTCCCCAATTCTTCGATAACCAGTCGATCCAGAACAATTTCTCCGCTATTATCTCCCAGATACAGGATTGACTCGACCTCCAGCAGGTCTTTCCGCATTTCCCTGTAGTGATCTATGACCAGATCCTTCTCCAGGCACTCTCTTATCGTTGTGCGGGAATCAAAGGATTGCTGGGATCCGTAATCGATAACATTCCCTGCTATGGAGAACCTGATCGCCGCCTGGAGGGGGTCGGCGGTGGATTCGATTGCTTCCCTTATCTGATCGATGAGAGAGAGAGCCAGATGGTTGCTTTCTTTTTTCAGATCGAGAAAGGGGTCTTCGCAACCCGATAGATCTGAGATGGTCTGGTAAATTTTGATGGAATTTTCCGGAGGGGTCAGTGTGTGATCGAGCTCGGCAAGAAGTCGACAGACCTGCTCCATTATAGTTTTCTGTTCACTCTGTGAGCTGGTGGCCAGGCGGACCCCATACAGCGTCTGTCTGAGAAAACAGGGGAGGCATTCAAGGGATGTTTTCATGGGGATTTTCTGAAGTTGCTAATCGGACTTGAGAGTCAGAGAAGATAATCCTCCCTCACATTGCTCAAGGCTTTGAAAATATTTCCTCTGATGGAGGGATTCCGGAGATAGAGTTCATCAAGCATCTGCCGTACTGCATCTCTTTCGGTATCCACCGCCAGCGGACAGCTGCCTGCCACCGCGCTGAGAGCGAAATTATGGGCCAGCCTCTTTATGTCGTCCTTGCTGAGAAGGGCAAGAGGTCGGATTACGGTCAGCTTCCCTTCGAACAGGGGTTGAGCAGGCAGCATGGTGCTGATATTCCCGGCATAAAAGACGTTAATGAGAAAGGTTTCGATGAGATCGTCTTTATGATGGCCGAGGGCCAGTTTGTTGCAGTCCATTTCCCGAGCCAGGGAGAATAGTCTGGTTCTTCTGTTTCGTGAGCACAGAAAGCAGGTATTTCCCCCGGCGACTTGATCGTGCCCTTCGGGAGGAGACTGCTCTACTCGTAAAACTGACAGATTATAGGGAGCAAGCTGTCGCCTGAGAGGTTCATCCAGGGGATCTTTAATACCCATGTCGATATGGACGGGAATCAGATCATAGTGTATCGGTGCTTTTTTTCGCCACTCCTGAAGGACTACGGCCAGGACGAGACTGTCTATTCCACCGGATACCGCAACCAGAATCCGGTCTCCATCAGCCAGCATACCATAAGTATGCATCGCCTGACCGATGAGGCGGTTTATTTTGGGCGGAATGTTCATCTCCAGGATGCTCAAGCGGTTGAATCTAAGCGAGAATTCAGGTCCAGAAGACGATGGGAGGTGCTGTCATCACTGCTCAAGATAGGAACAGTTTTTGAACTCCTCTTCCGCTCCTTCTCTCAGGAGTTCATCTGCTGTTATCCATTTGAATCCCCTGCTTGAGGCCTTGAAAAAGGCGAATAGATCTGAAAAAAGAGGTTTCTGGGTTTCATCGAATCTGCCCTGGCAGAGAATCCTGCCCGTAGTGCAGTGAATGAGCCGGTAACTGAAACTTACGGAAGCAGGCCGGCTGACCGAGTATTTTCCGCCTACTCTTTTTTCGTAGCGGAACATATTGCTCTGCAGGACAGCATCCGTTCCCGTGTTTCGTCCCAGATAGCGGCAGATTTCGTCTCCGGAGCCGCTGAAGTCTCCCAGGATAGATTCTTTTTGATTATGGGAAAGGAAAATTATGTTTTCCCTGTTTACTGCTATCTCTTCCAGAATATCGGAGAGATTCTCCGCTCCTTCCGCAAGATCTTTAAAGTCTTGTACATCCCCGTTGTCATCTTCGCTCTTCTCCAGGGGGACATCAGCCGGTAAAATCAACAGGGAGTTGACCTTAACCAGGGTCGTATTGGCAGATCCATCTATGGTGGCTTCTTTGCTCGAACAGGCCGAGATGCAGACTATGAGCGAAGCAATCAAAAAGGTGTGGATTAATGCTGAAGGAGGATGTTTCATCTTGATTTCCTTAGGATGTCAGGCTGCCTTTGGAAGAAAGAGGCCTGTCGAGCCGGTTGTGAAGGGCAGTGGCCTGGTCCAGCGTCCTTCCAAGAGCCTTGAAGACGGCTTCCAGCATATGGTGGGTATTGCTGCCATAAGGAACCGTTACATGCAGGGTCATGCCGCCATGCAGGGAAAGAGCTCTGAGAAATTCCTGGACGAGTGCAGTGTCAAAATCTCCTGTCTTGGGATCCAGTCCGTCCACCTGATAGTGGAGATAAGGACGGTTGGAGAGGTCGACCGTGATATCAGCTCTGGCTTCGTCCATGGGGAGTGACCAACCGCCATACCGGTTGATGCCGCTGAAGTCGCCCAGAACTTTTTTGAAGGCCTGACCCAGGCAGATTCCAATGTCCTCCACAGTGTGGTGGTCGTCCACTTCTGTATCGCCTTTTGCTTTGACAGTTAAGTTGAAAAAACCATGCACCGCAAACAAAGTGAGCATGTGGTCCAGAAAGGGAACACCGCTCTTGATTTCAGTACGTCCTTCTCCATCCAGATTGAGTTTGACGGATATTTCGGTCTCCCTGGTCTTTCTGGTAATTTCACAGCTTCTCTTATTCATGAATAAGTGAGTTTATGGTTGGTTGATGGATTCAGCATGCCCGACAAAAAGCGTCTGGTGTGAATTTCCCTTTTCGGGTTGAATAGAATGGGCAGGGTTGCCGCTCCATTTCAGAATAACAGCAATTCCATTGTATGGGCAAGCAGATATTAACTTTTTTGCTATAAACTGCAAAAGGTATTTATTCATGGCCCACCTCTAAAATGACCTTTTTTTTGTTGACAACATAGGGGGATATTGTTTATAAAGTACAACTTTGAAACGCCAGCACACCACCAGAAGTTTCAAGCCGATAGCGGGAATAACTCAGTGGTAGAGTGCAACCTTGCCAAGGTTGAAGTCGCGAGTTCGAATCTCGTTTCCCGCTCCAAACTGAATAATTAAGAAAGGTTCGGACCGAGTTCGGACCTTTTTTTATCCATTTTATTACTGTGGTTCCGTTTTTGAACAGCAGGACCCGGGATAAGATATCTGCAAGAGGAACGTTATGAAAACCTATTTGACTCCGGTTAAGGATATTGAACGCAAGTGGTATGTCGTTGATGCCAGGGGTAAGGTTCTCGGCCGACTGGCATCGGAAATAGCCACGAGGTTACGGGGCAAACACAAGCCGAATTACTGTACTTTTCAGGATACGGGTGATTTCGTCATCGTCATCAATGCAGACAAGGTCCACCTGACTGGCAAGAAGATGGATGACAAGAAATACTATAATCATTCCGGCTACATATCTGGTCTCAGAACCAGAACTGCCAGAGAAGTGCTCGATAAGAAGCCAGAAGAGATGGTATACCGGGCGGTCAAGGGCATGCTTCCCAAAAACACTCTGGGCAGAGCCCAGTTGAAGAAACTCAAGGTATATGCGGGAAATGAGCATCCCCATGAAGCCCAACAGCCGCAGGTCCTGGAGTTATAGGTTACTATTGCCCGATCGTATATTTTATATTAGTATAACCAGAAATCCTCATCTACTTATATGACGTTGGAGAAGAGCATGGCTGAACACAGATACTATGCAACCGGTAAAAGAAAAACTGCTGTAGCCAGGGTATGGTTGAAACCCGGGTCAGGCAACATCCAGGTCAATAAAACGGCCTTTGAAGACTATTTCGGAGGCGGCGTCGACAAGGCCGCAACTATAAAACCTTTTGCCATTATTGAGCAGTATGACGGTTATGATGTCTACGCTACCCTCAAAGGAGGGGGCAAGTCCGCTCAATCAGAGGCCTTACGCCATGGCATAGCTAAAGCTCTCCTGGAAGTTAACCCCGAATACAGGATACCCTTGAAAAAAGCCGGCCTCATAACCCGGGATTCAAGGGTCAAGGAACGAAAGAAATACGGACAGAAAGGCGCCAGGGCCAAGTTCCAGTTCTCCAAGCGTTAAATTCTTACCACAATATATGAGATCAATCGAGGGAAAGGCGCTCTTCCGGGTGCTTTTCCCTTTTTTTATGCCTGAGATATATGGTATAGACATGGCGTAGAACCTGTCATTTTCAAAATAACCTACAAACCAGCGGAACTTATGATCAGAATAGGAATTATCGGCGTATCCGGTTATGCCGGAGGGGAACTCGCCAGGATACTGCACCATCATAAAGAGGTGGAGCTGACCGTTGCCACTTCCAGACAGTACAGCGGCCAGAAACTTTCTCAGATCTATCCAAATCTCAGAGGTGTAAGTGATTTGATCTGTAAGAATCTTTCAGCTGAGGAGGTCGCAGAACAGGCTGATTTTGTTTTTGCCGCAGTTCCACCCCATAGTGCCATGAAAATGATACCACCACTTCTGGAGGCCGGCAGCAAGGTAGTTGATTTGAGTGCAGACTTCCGTCTGGATTCCGCTGAAGTGTATGAGGACTGGTATAAATGTTCCCATTCAGCCCGGCAGTACCTCGAGGAGGCGGTATACGGTTTGCCGGAAGTTAACCGCTCTTCGATATCCACAGCCAGGCTTGTCGCCAACCCCGGCTGTTATCCTACCAGCATCATTCTGGGCCTGGCGCCCCTTCTGAGGCGCAACCTGATCAGGACAGGCACAATTATCGCAGATTCCAAGTCCGGGGCTTCCGGAGCCGGGAGAGGGGCCAAGGTCGCTCAACTGTACTGTGAAGTAACAGACGGGATCAGGGCCTATGGTGTCGGAAAACACCGCCATACTCCTGAGATCGAACAGGAACTGACCAAGCTGGCCGGTGAGGAACTGGTTATTTCTTTTTCTCCACATCTGCTGCCCGTATCCAGAGGAATTAACAGTACCATCTACGCCGATCTGAAGGAGGAACTTACTCAGGAAGAAATGATGAGTATATTCGCCGAAGAATATTATGACGAACCTTTTATCAGGCTCTGTGAATCCGGAGTTTTCCCAACTACCCAGAATGTCCGGGGAAGTAACTACTGCGATCTGGGATTGCAGGTGGACCCCCGTACAGAACGTGTCGTTATTCTGTCCGTGATAGATAATCTCGTTAAAGGTGCTTCCGGGCAGGCAGTCCAGAACATGAACCTCATGTGTGGTTTCGAAGAAGCAACGGGTCTGGATATCGTTCCCCTGTTTCCCTGAAAGCCCAATTAAAGAC
>JBEPXR010000106.1:0-8338 GCA_041641775.1 Desulfobia sp.
TCCTTGTTCACGTGCACATAATGCAGATTACGATTCCCATCACGAAATCCTGTGGCATAAGTGGTGTCCGGGAACCTCAGGATAATCCGCTTGTGGCAGGAGAAACACAGTTTGTATGAATCCTTTCGGTAATCTTCATAAAATCCTGCAGGATAATTTTTCGGCAGGAGTTTTCTCTCTAAATCGGCGTGGGGGTTGTGGCAAAGATTACAGGCTTCTTCGGCAGCCGGGGGGTGGGGATACTCGTGGCGGATCAGGTCCTGGTGACAGACTCCGCACATGTCTCCAGCAAGACTCAAAGAAGTCTGCTCCTCGATGTGATCTTGAAGATCACCCTGATGACAGTCATCACAGGTAAATTCTGCAGGATGGGTGGTTTTACGGTCCTCAAAGGTCTGGTGGCAGTCAGCGGTAACACAGCTCGACTGCGCTCCTGCCCAGGAATACGGGATAAAAAGGGCTATCAATAGATAGAGTATACTTTTGGGCATCTGTCCTTCCATTCCATTATTTCAGAAAATAACGGGCATCGCCTCCATGGGCGTCGTGGCAGTTCACGCAATCCATATCATGAGCCATTACCTGCTCATGCATTCGGACCGCAAGACGCTCTTCGTGATGGCACTTGTCGCAAATAGCACTCAGACTCTCCTGGAGCAGCGCCTTGTTGCCCGAGGAGTGAGGCAGATGACAGGCCAGGCAATCCCTTACCGCCACCGGTCCGTGAATATTTTTTCCCTTGCTTGCGACAAAATTCGTATGACATTTCTCACAGAGCTCGTCTTCGGGGGCGATCAGGAGATTCTTGTTCTGGAAGTCGTGACAGCCTTGACATCGCTTCTGGGCATACGGCGGATGACTGGAGCCTTCATCGGTCACCACTCTCTGCTCCTCTATTGATCCGGCGGAAGCCTCTGCCAGCCTGTTTTCATAATAGCTATTGAAGAGATCTTCCATATTGTCTTCACAAAGGCGATCCAGGGGAGGCAGATCCGGAACCCCGTCAAAAAAATTGGTCAGCTGCTTGTGTTTGACCAACGGATCCCTGGCACAACCATAGACAACCAACAAAATAAATAAAGGAACCAGCCTTATAAGTAAAGAACAGTTTTTCATTTGCCTGTCTTGTCTTTCTTATCTGAATAGTTATCCATCTTTTCCTGCCGGTCGTAGACCATAGGGCGGTGGCATCCCGGAACACAGCTTCCACCCGTTTCAGTTATCTCCAGCCTGATCGGAATCTGCCAGTTCCCGAAAGGGACGCCGTCGGCGTTGATCAGCTTCGGTCCGTCACTGGCATGAATCCGGTGGCAGGACCGGCAGGAGCGGCCTTTCTGTTGTCTGACCACATGGACATTGTGCAGGTTCCGATCTCCATTTCTAAAACCTGTATTTACTCCCTCCATGATGCCGCTGTCATGGCATTGGAAACAGAGACCGTACTTTTCCCTCTCGTAACTGGCATAAAAACTCTTGGGATACTCGCCTCTCAGGATCAGACTGTAATTGCTGCCGTGGGGGTTGTGGCAGACACCACACCCCTCTTCCTTCACAGGGGCGTGAACATGCTCCCTTTCTTCCACCTCTTTCTCCACCTCGCCATGGCACTGATAGCAGAGGGGATTGCCTTCTTCGATGAGCAGGTTTGGATAATCGGAAAAATGGGCGGTATGACAGTTGGCGCAGCGATTTTCGGTATAAAGAATCTCATGCCTGCTGGTCGCCCGTTCATAAAGCCTGTTGATCTCCTCGTGGCACTGAAAACATAACTGGGTGGTTTCCCCCTTCAGCAGTCCGGCTATATCACTGTAATGCGGAAGATGGCAGGCTCCGCAGTCAAGTTCGCTGATCGCGGAATGCTGAAAGGCCGCCTCCCGGATTCCGGTCGCGAGTTCACTGTGGCAGCTCAGACAGAGCTGATTCAGCTCCCTGTTGAGCAGGGACTTCTGGTCCGAGCTGTGCGGCTGATGACAGTATCCGCAGACTCCTGCGTCTGCAGGTCCATGAGGATAGACCCCGCTGAAGGCTTCACTGGAATGACAGCTGAAGCAGAGATCTGCCCCAATCTCCTGCAGGGCGAAATCATTCCCGCCTCCCGAAGGATGGGAATCATTCTCCTGCCGGTGGCAGGAAAGGCAGCCCCCCTCCCTGACCGGGGCATGGACAGACATACCGAGATCCAGATCATCGTGACAGCCGTCGGTCATGCAGTCCTGGGCGTTTGAAACGGCAGAACCCAGAAAGACTGAGAATATGATCAGCCAGAAAATATGAATTAATTTATGAAAAGGCACGATGTAAGTATGTATGTTGTAAGTTGTCAGTTGTTGGTTGTTGGTTGTTGGTTGTAGATTGTAGATTGTAGAACTGGAGTTTAGAGTTCTACGAAATGAAGCCGTCTGCTTCAGGGGACTGAATTTATTTTTACAGCTTCTACGTCGGGAGACAGATTGATTTTTCTTTCTACTGCAATTTCAAAGTAATATAGTTACGTCTTATTGCAGTAAAAATCAGTCCCCTCCCTCCGCATGGGTTACGAGTTGGCTATATCTGACAACCGTCTTATACAATCAACTACCAACAACTGACAACCAACCAAATCAAAGTTATTCCTCTTTTTTATACTTCCTCAGTTCCTCCATAAAGAGACTGGTGGCCACTTCGGCCCCCAGCAGATCATGGGCCGAAATATGGCACTCACGGCAGACCGGAAATTTGGATTCTATCCTGTCAGGATGCGGATCCCCGTGACACCTCCGGCATGCAGGAATCAGGCCATGCTTTTTCTCATGGCACTCTATGCAGGGAAGCTGCCGGTGTTTTGTCTGGTTTTCTGCCAGGACAGCATAGACTCCATCATGGCAGGAGCCGCAATACGAAGACGGGATATCCTCACCATAGCTGATGACCAGGGGCATATGGGCCTTATGGCATTTAGCGCAGCTTGCCCTGTCCATATTATCCGCATGTGGTAAATGGCAATTCTGACAGGGTTGAATCTGGCCATGATACTCATGGCAGGAGGTGCAATAAAAGCTGCTGTGCATGCTGGGGTACGTTTCAAGTTCTTGATTCTGACGGACATGGCAGGTCAGACAGGGACTGGTTAAGCCTCTATCCAGCTCAATATTGAGCGGGACATGGGGATCGACATGACAGGACTGGCAATTCTCCAGACTGAAATGTCCCGCTCCGTTATGGCAGCGGCCGCAGGAAGGGATGATATTCGGATCAGCCGGAGGATGTCCCTGGTGACACTCAAGACAGATTTCACTATGGGCTCCACCCTTGTTCTTAACGGCAAAAACTGTATCGCCGTGACACTTGCGGCAGTCCTTCTCACTCAATACCGGCCTTGCTTCCTTCTTGCCTTTATCGGGATCTTCAGCCCATCCCGGAGAGGAAAAATATATTGCGGCGAGGAACAATATAGCATAAAGATATGTCCTTTTAAGAAGGAGTTGCATTGTCATCCCGTCCAATATAAGTTTGAGTGTAAATCGAAAAAAGAGGCCGATCTTGGCCGAATCATTATACAAATAGAGTTTTAAGAAAGGAAGTGATTTCTTGGCTCACAATACATGCCATTCAATTTACTCATGTTAGACAAGCTGTTTAGAAAAATAGTTCTCATTTTCTTCATTTTCTCCCCTTTCCTGCTCTCTGGCTGCGGCTGGTTCAACTTTCTTCCCTTTGTGGGCCCTGATGGGGATGGAGAAAGGGGGAAGTGTCTGGAGGGCGACTGCCGGAACGGTGAAGGTGTCTGGCTCTATCCTGATGGTGAGCGCTACGAGGGCGATTTCCTGGCAGGAAACCCTTCAGGTAACGGTACGCTCTATCTCCCCTCCGGGGCGGAGTATCACGGGCGCTTCGAATACGGCCAGTATGCCGGTGATGGAGAAGTCGTTTTCCCCGATGGTGAGATGGCCCTCTGTGACCGGGGAAACTGCTATAACGGCAGAGGAATAATGATTTTCGACAACGGTAACCGCTACAGCGGTAAATTCGAAGAGGGAGTCAGGGAGGGGCATGGCGGCCTGGAAATGCCGGACGGCTCCACCTACTCCGGAGACTTCGAGAACAATCAATTCCACGGAGAAGGCGAACTTACAAAGCCTGACGGCACCAAGTATAAAGGCCGTTTTGAAGATGGTCTGATGAACGGGGAAATCCGGGTAGAATTCCCTTCCAAGCACCAGTTCATAGGCGACTTTGAGGACGGAGAGGTGGTCCGGGGACAGGGCATAGTCATATTCCCCAACAATACCAGAGCGTTATGCTCCAAGGGTAACTGCATTAACGGTAAGGGAAAATTGGTCACCGAAAACGGATCGACATACAAGGGAAGTTTTAAGCGCTGCAGCAGACACGGTAAAGGGACCTTCACCTTTGCCAGCGGTTCGGTATATAAAGGGGAATATAAAAATGGCAGCCGCCACGGCCACGGAGTGTTCATCTTCGCCAGCGGCTTGAAATATGAGGGCAACTACCAGAACGGTAAACGCCAGGGCAGCGGGGTTTTCACTTTTCCTGACGGGACAACCAAAAAGGTCTTTTTCCAGGACGGGAAGAGGCAGTGAGGTTGTTGGTTGTTGGTTGTTGGTTGTTGGTTGTTGGTGGTTGGTGGTTGGTGGTTGGTGGTGTTAAGTAATGAATCTATAACAGTAAGTTAGCCAAATCCATATCGAAGCAGATCCATATCGAAAATCAAGACAGTTCCTGACCCAATTCTTCAATTTCGATCAGAAGGGAAGAAGATCTCAGTATCCAAACCGCAAACGGCGAGGCGGTTTGCAATCCGGTATCATCTGCATAAAACCCATCTGCAACTTACAACTTCCCCCCCGGTTAACGATACGACTGTCCCGGACCGTAATTATCTTTGATCACCCGGGGACCAAGCCCCCACAACCAACAACTCACCACCAACAACCAACAATAAGCTTATTACTTGGTGGTCACCCGGCCTCCTTTTTGTTCCAGCTCCTTCTGGGCCTCGTCCAGGAGAATCTCTATATCAGCTCCCTTCCGCAGCTCGGCCTGCCAAGTATCCCTTCTTTTCTCCTGGGCCTGATAAGCCAGGCGGTCCTCGAGGATACGGACAGCTTCTTCCCTGGTCATTTCGCGGGCCGGCTCTTTTTCCAGGACTTTGAAGATGTGGTATGAACCGTTTTCCTCTTTGACTATACCACTGAACTCCCCCTCTTCCATCTCTTCCATCTTCTCCATAATAACCGGGTATCGGTTCGGCGTAACCCGGATCGTGCGGACAATGAAGGTCCCGTCCAGGGTGAGCTTGCTGAAGTCATAGTCCTTTTCTTTCAGCCTTTTCAGTACATCCTCGGCGTTTTCCCGGCTCTTCTCATCGGTTTGGCCGGCCATGACGAGGGCTTCCTTAATGGTGTAAACAGCGTTCTTTTGAAGCTTGCCTGCTTCCTTGTACTCCTGGTAAAGCTGCTCAACGTCTTCTTCGTCGGGTTTTACGTTCTGGTATACTTCCCTGGCGGTGATGGCCTGGAGCTTGCGGCTCCGCCTGATCTCCCGGCGGAGATTTTCTTCAGTGAGCCCCCTCTCAGCCAGGTACCTCTGATAGCCATCCTCCCCGCCATAGGCCTCTATGAGTTTGCCTATAACCTTGTCGACCTCGGCGGGATCAACCTCGATCCCCTGTTTATCGGCCTCGATCAGGGCCAGCTCTTCAAAAATGAGCCGATCCAGAGCTCTCTGCCGAACTTGATCTGTAATCTCATCGGTCAACTCGGTCTTGGGATATTCAACCTGTACCACCCGGTTCATCATCCGAACCAGCTCAAGCATGTTGATTTCCCGGCCTTCAACCTTTGCCACCACGGTCCGTTCGGCGGCCCTGGCTCTCTCACGCATGTCATCCGTTTTGCCCCCGGCAGGAGACATCTCCTGGCCTTGATTATCCTGGCCGGGAACAGCGGCCAGGACAGGTGAACTGACGAGAAATGAAAAGAGTGTCAGGGAAACGGCGGCCAATTTACATAATTTCATAGAAGACTCCTTATCTGGTTGTTAACCTCAGTTCCAGTTCAAATCGCTACATCTGTACCAGGAAACAGACAGTCAGGTGATATTTCCTGATGACCATCAGTTCGATGGACTGCAAAATCAGAAAAAAGTAACCGGCAAGGTCTTTACTGGAGAAAACATTTTCCATTATCGACTCCGGTAATAGCAATAAAGTTCCCGATTTTATTATATTATGTCAAACAAAATCTATCAAAAAACAGGAAAAACGCGAAGGACACGCAGCATACTTCCACCTCCGCACTCAGTGGCCTTCGAATTATTCCTGTCACTTAAGATACTCTCTTTATGATGTCGTGTGATGAGATGAGAGCGGGAAGAAAAAAAAGGAGCAGACAGGCTTGCCTGTCTGCTCCCAGATTGTATCAGGGAGGTAACCCCTGATTATTTAGCGGTTTAACGGCTTATTACCACTCGGTTCCCCATCTACTGACGGTTTGGTTGGCGTCACCTTCGTCATAATAATTATCTTCGGTGATGGTTGAATTGGAACCATTACCCCAGCTACGATCGCCTCCGGAATATCTCTTCCCGGTTGTACCGTGGCAGGCAGTAGTACAGTTCACTACTCCGATCGGGGTAGCGGTGCCCTGATCAACACAGATGAAGTTTCCGCTTGCATCGACGCCCCACTTCTTGCAGGCGTCCTCGGCATACTTGTACTCAGGAGTAAAGTTGCCGTCAACTGCAACGTCATCTTCCGTTACGAAGGTCGCGTTGGCAGCCGGAGCGGAAGCCAGCGCGTAGTCGCTGTCCTCGGTACCCCAGTGGCAGGTGCTGCAGCTGATGCCAAGATCATCGGTATGGACATTATGGATGCCCTTGGGACCACTGTCAGCAACGTTCTGACCAAGGCTCATCAGCTTGTTCAGTTCATCCTCAGGATACCCAAGGTAAGCATTGGCCGGGATAACGGTTGCGATATGGCGTGCTCCGGTAGCTGCAGCTCTATCATCAGTACAAGAGACAACACCCGGAAACATCATACCTCCCGGAGTAGTATAATCATAGCAGAGTTGAGCCTGATCCCATGTGGCTTCACCGTCCTCAGTGCCTGGACCGCCGGTCATCATAGTGTCATGATAAGTCTCATAAGACGGGTTCAGACTTCCCCCCACTGACCACTTAACCAGAGTAGCATTCGCAGCCACAACGTCATTGGCAAAGGACTGCTGCAGATCGATCTTAAAGTGGCTTCTAACCTCGGGTCTGCTGTACATAAGCCCCATGGGATTGCTGGTAGCCCCGGCAGGCATGGCGCCCTGGCAGTCGATATCGGCAGCACATGGACCGCCAACCCGGAATCCTGCATCACAAGTTCCCACACCAGTTTGAGCATCTATGTTGGTACAGAAGCCATTGAACATGGGACTGTCAGGAACACAGTAGTTAACGCTCTGATCAGTCATATTGTCGCCATTCATGTCAGGGATGGGACTGAAATTGATCGGGCCGGCAAAGGGGTTACATCCGACCTTGTCGAACTGCATGGCAGTTTCGCGAACGGTGAATCCCTGGAGTCCGGCAATACCGTCCCACATTCCCATACTCATGGCTGTGCCCTGCGGAAAGCCCATGGCCTGATCGAAAGTTGAGCCCATGAATTGGACACACTGATCGATGGTCGGGAACATGGAGTTCGGATCACAGGTCGCACCAGAATTATAGGCCCCGGTCATGGGATTGAAGTAGTAGTTATCCGCATTGGTGTTACCCATAGGATCGGTGGCTACCTTGGTGGCATTGCCCATACCGCACATCTGGGTACAGTCGAAATTGGCGAACATGGAGAACCAGTTGTTGACCGGATCATAGCCACCTACGCCGTAGCCGGCCATCTGGCCTTCCGTAATGTTGTTGAGCGGCTGGATATAGCCCTCGAAGAAGCCCACTGAGTGCTCAGAGTAGTTGGTGCTATTGGGATCCATGCTGGAGTGGCAGCTCACACAGCCGCCCCGCTTGGAGCCACCCAGGGCCCATTCTGAGGGGACGACAGAGTGGGTGACATCAAAGTCGGCCTGAATCATATTCAGGAACTTGACATTCGCCGCGGTAACATTGCCGCTGGCCGCCAGGGTGGTAAAGGCGTCGAGCATGGCATCGATCTCGTCATGGGTATCAACCTCCCAGGAGTCGGGGAGCTGGAAGCCGTCGAAGAGAGGCACGGTATTGCCGCCGTTCAGGCGGAAATCAGCACCTGCCGGATCGTTCTCACGAACCCAGTCCGCCACGATTTCGATGTCGCGGTTTTTAACCGGTGACACTTTGCCGTCGAGATCCAGGG
>JBEPXR010000107.1:0-8286 GCA_041641775.1 Desulfobia sp.
AGGTTCTGCTTTTTGAAATAAACGGCTTTACGGCGGGCCGGCCCTGGTATCCGGAAGGCGGGTTCAACCGGCTCACTTTTGAGTGAGCCATCAACTTCCTCCTTCATAGAGTGGGGGCCTCATCAAGTCTTCTGAAAAGCACCAGGGCAGTATGAGCTAAACCCGTTGCCACGAAGCCCGGCATCACAGAAGCTGCCGAAAAAGGAGTTTGAAAATTCCCGGCAGCTTCGGGAAGCAGAGGGCAGTCCGCCGGCAGTGCTTACTTCCAGTCCCTGACCAGCTCTATGATGGTGCGGGTTCCCACACCGGACGGTCCTTTGGGAACGTAGGACTTTTCCGTGAAGTCAAAGGCGGTGCCGGCTATGTCAAGATGGGCCCACTTGGCGTTCCCCACGAATTCCTGGAGGAAGGCCCCGGCCGTTATCGTCCCGGCCGTCCGGTTACCGACGTTTTTCAGGTCCGCGACGTCCGACTTGAGCTGCCTGGTGTACTCCTTTCCCAGGGGAAGCCGCCATAGGGGCTCGCCGCATTTCTCCCCGGCTGCCAGAACCTTTTCGGCCAGTTTATCGTCATTGGCCATGAGTCCGGTATGGTGATGGCCCAATCCGATTACCACCGCCCCGGTCAGGGTAGCAAGGTCAACTACCGCGTCCGGTTTATACTTTTCAACGCCGTAGGCCAGGGCGTCAGCCAGGATAAGCCTGCCTTCGGCATCGGTATTGTCCACCTCCACGGTCTTGCCGCCATAGTGGGTAATGACATCGCCAGGCTTAAAGGCCGAGCCCCCTGGCATGTTCTCGGCCGCCGGTATCAGAGCAACCACATCGACGTTTCTGGGCTTTTCCTCGGCTATGGCCTGCATTGCCGCAATAACCGCAGCACCGCCGCACATGTCGAACTTCATCTCGGCCATTCCCTTGCTGGGTTTAAGGGATATGCCGCCGGAATCAAAAGTGAGGCCTTTACCGGCCAGAAGCAGGGTGGGAACTTTGCGGCCGCTCCTGTATTCCAGGATAACCAGGGCCGGTTCCTCGGTGGAACCCTGACTGACCCCGAGTATCCCTCCCATGCCCAGCCGTTTCATGTCCTCCTTCTTGAGCACCGTACAGTAGAGGCCTCTTTCTCTGGCCAGGTCGGTCCCGAATTCCGCAAAACGGGAAGGCGTCCAGATATTGCCCGGTTCGTTGGCCATATCCCGGGCCGTCTTCCCCGCTTCCGCGGCTCTTTCCCCACGGTGCGCCGCCTTTCGAAGGGCGGTCAAACCGGAAGTCGTATAAAGATTTATTTTTTTGATATCCGTTTCCGGATTATCGTCTTCAGGATTGCTGTTTTTATACTTCCGGAAGCTGTAGCTGCCCAGCACCAATCCTTCGCTCAAGGCCTCGGTCATCGATCTATCGTCAAAATCACACTCCTTGGGGAGAACGACCTGGAGTTTCTCGATCCTCAGTTTACGGGCCTTGACAGCCACCGCCCCTCCAACCAGCCTGAACGTCTCACGATCCAGTTTCTCTTTGCCGAGTCCGACCACCAGGAGACGACCGGCCTTGAAACCATCGGTTTCCGCATCCGGATAAACGAGCAACAGCTCCTCCTGCCTCGCCTTGAAGTCACCGGCTCCATAGGCTCTGTTTATGTAAGATTGAACCTTGGAATCACTGCAGGCCGGGGCCGCATTCTTTTTCTCCCGGGCAAAATAGACGAGCATATCTCCCCTGAAATCTTTCGGGGCGACACTGGTTAGGGTAATCATATCGTGCTTCCTTGATCTTCAGATATCGGGTTAATTGGTAAGCAACTGCTCTCGGAAGTGGAACCGGCACGGTTGAATCACGTGGTTACCGGGGACGGCGATTTTCGATTTCGACTCCGATTTTGATTTCGATTTTGATTTCGATTTTTCAGGTTCTGGCGGAATAGTACGCAACAATGGCCTGAACCATGTCGGGAATGGTATATTCTTCAGGCTGGACATCCACCTGCAAACCGTTGTCCCTGACGGTTTGAGCCGTGATAGGGCCTATTGCCGCTATCTTCACCCCGTCCATAAGCTTCTCGAGTTCGCCGGCATCGGCTGGGTCCATCATTTTGATAAAATTGGTCACAGTGGAGGAACTGGTAAAGGTGACCATATCTATATCTTTTTCCCGGAGCTTGTTTTTCAAAAACTCGCTGCGTCCTTCCGGCATGACATTCTGGTATACCGGGACGACAGACACCTCGGCCCCGGCTCGGCTCAGTCTCTCCGGTAAAACCTCTCGTGCCTTCACGGCACGGGGGAGAAGGATTCGGTCTCCCTTGACCCCGACTTCCTCAAGGGCGGCGGCCAGGCCTTCACCGGTATATTTCTCGGGAAGCAGATCACAGATGAGGCCGTATTCCTTCAGGAGATCGGCTGTTACCCTGCCCACGGCTGCGACTTTACAGCCTTTGAGAGCCCTGCAGTCAAGCCCTTTTTCGTTAAGGTACCTGAAGAAGTACTCAACGGCGTTGAGGCTGGTAAAAAGAATCCACTGGCAGGTATGGAGTTCTTCCAGGGCCCTGTCCAGCTCCTCCCAGGAATCAGGGGGTTGGATGGAGATTGTGGCAAATTCGAGGCAGTCGGCCCCCTGCTCTTCCAGAAGGGCGACCAGGTCGCTGGATTTATCCCTTGTCCTGGTCACCACTATTTTGCGGCCGAACAGAGGACGGATCTCGTACCAGTTGATCTTATACCGGAGACTGACCACCTCACCGATTATGGTAAGCGCCGGCGGTTTAATGCCCTGCTCCCTGACCAGATCGGCGATATTGGCCAGGTTGCCCACAATGGAACGCTGATAGGGAGTGGAGGCCCAACGGACGACGGCGGCCGGGGTTTCGGGATCCCTCCCGTGTTTGATCAGGTTGGCTGTAATGGAGGCTATATTTTTGATCCCCATGTAAAAGACCAGGGTCCCTATGCCGGTTGATATCCTGGACCAGTCAATCCTGGAGATGTCCTTATCCGGATTCTCGTGGCCGGTGATATAGGCGACCGATGAGGTATAGTCTCTGTGGGTGATGGGGATACCGGCAAAAGTAGCTGCCGCCGAGGCGGAAGTCACCCCTGGAACCGCCTCGAATTCGAGGCCGGCTTCACTGAGCACTTCGAGTTCTTCTCCCCCCCGGCCGTAGATGAAGGGGTCTCCGCCTTTGAGACGAACGACCCTTTTGCCGCTTCGCACCCGGTCTACCAGCATCTGGTTGATCTGTTCCTGGGTATGAGCATGATGCACCCCACCCTTCTTGCCGGCATAGATAAGTTCGGCATCCGGCGGCGCGTATTCCAGGAGTTTGATCCCCGCCAGGTAATCGTAGATGACAACTTCGGCTTTTTTCAGGATCTCCAGGCCCCTGACGGTAATCAACGAGGGGTCCCCCGGACCGGCGCCAACCAGGTAGGCCTTTCCCGCTTTCCCTTTACTTTCTGTCGCCATCTCTACTCCAGATCTTTGCCATATACTTCGGCCAGGATCTCCCTGCCTCCCAGGTCAAGAAGCTCTTCGGCCAGGGCGACACCGAGGCTGCCGGGATCGGAGGCAGGTCCTCTTTTTTCTCTCTTGATGATTCCGCTACCGTCCATGGCGGCGATCAGCCCGGTCAGAACCAACTCGTCTCCCTTGAGTACCGCGAAGGATCCGATCGGCACCTGGCAGCCTCCTTCAAGCCTGTCAAGGAAGGCCCTCTCAGCTCGGACGGTCACAGAAGTCTCATAATCGGAAAGAAAATCGAGACCGGCAAGCAGTTCCTGGTCTGCCTTGCGCAGCTCTATGCCGACCGCCCCCTGGCCGACGGCAGGCAGCATTTCCGAGGTGCTGAAATAGGACGAAACTTTATCCGACATCTTCAACCGGTTGAGTCCCGCAGAGGCAAGGATAATGGCGTCATATTGACCTTCCGACAGTTTGCGCAGCCTGGTGTCGAGATTTCCACGCAGATTCTCTATGACCAGATCCTCCCGCAGATTCATGAGCTGCGAACGTCTGCGGAGACTGCTGGTACCCACCTTGGCCCCGGACGGGAGCTGATCAAAACTGGTATACTTGACGGATATGAAAGCGTCCCTGGGATCTTCTCTCTTGGTGATGATGCCGAGGTGGAGTTCGTCCGGGAGTTCAGCGGGTACATCTTTCATGCTGTGGACGGCCAGGTCGATTTCGCCTCGCAGCATGGCCTCTTCGATCTCCTTGACGAAAAGCCCCTTTCCACCTACCTGGGCCAGAGGGACGTCAACGATTTTGTCTCCCTTGGTCACAATCTTTACCAGTTCGACTTCAACATCAGGGTACTGGCTCTCAATTCTGTCCTTGATGTTGTTGCTCTGAGCCAGAGCCAGCTGGCTCTTTCTGGTACCAATCCTGATTAATTTCTGCATGTTGTCAGTTCTCGGTTGTAGTTACGGTTTTTGAGTTCCCAGGTTTCTTCTCCGGTTCCCAGTCTTCAGTTTCTGCCTAAGTTTTTTGCCTGCCTGGTTCGGGCAGGACAGTATAGGTCGATCTCAACCGCTGGGGGCTACAGGATCCCAGACCTTGAACTCCGAGTCGCTATATTACCCGCAGGTAGCGCAGCTTCCTCCGCTGCAGCCCCCACAGGAGCCACCTGCGTCAGGTGACGACGAGCCGCTTCTGCTTTTGCAACAGGCGTAAGAAGACATCAATTTTTCCAGTTCACCGCTGCCGCACTCAGGGCAGACCGGCTTACTGTCACCTCTAACCAGTTCTTCAAACTCCCTGCCGCACCTGGTGCATTTAAAATCATATAAGGGCATTTGGTAAGTTGTAGGTTGTAGGTTGTTAGTTTATAGCCGTGAGCTGTGAGCGATTAGTTTTTAGCTGTGAGCGGCGACATTAAAGTTCCGCACTCAGCTCTTCAATCAGGCCGGCGGCCAGGAGGGGGATCATCAGCTCATGATGCCCCGTAAAATTATATCCCTTTCCCCCATCGGCGGTAGGACGGTTCACCACGTTGGTCATCGTTCTGTAATGTCGGATGAAGTCGAAATTGGCGGTGGTGAAATTATTTACCTCATACCCCAGGTTCCGGGTCACTGTCAAAGCCTTCAGAAAAATTTCCGGTAGCAGCACCGCCGACCCGATGTTGAGGAACGCTCCACCGGCCAGGTCCTTTAGAATATCGCAGAAAAGCCGGAAGTCATGATAGGTGGCTTCACCTATGGCAGCGCCGTCAGCAGAAGGATGGATGTGGATAATGTCAGTGCCGACAGCCACGTGTACGGTCAGCGGGATATCGAGCCTGGCAGCCGAAGCAAGAAGACTTAAATTATTATAAGGATACTCCCGTTCAAGGAGATATTCCCCCACGGCTCTTCCCAGACCGATGCCGAGCCGGGCCCCCTGTCGAATCGCCTCATTGAGGGTATCTCCGGTCTCCCGGGCCGCACCGAACTCCCCGGTGCCGAGGACACTGCCGACTTCTTCGGAGGTCTTGCCAGCCATGGCGACCTCCGTGTCATGAACGATTCCGGCACCGTTCAATGCGAGGGAGCTGATCAACCCTTTTTCCATCAGGTCGATCAGGACAGGATTCAAGCCAACCTTGATGACATGGGCTCCCATTCCCACCATGATCAGCTTCTTCCTGCGATAACACTCGGCAAGGTATTTCAGCAGCTCCGGAAATTCCCGGCCCGCCAGTTGGTCAGGCAGGGACTGGAGAAATTCCCGAATTCCGCTGCCAGGAACGAGCGGACGGCCAAAATTGTCAATACTTACCTTGCTGGACCGGTCGTAAAGCGAATAGGTATGCAGACCGGAAAAATCAAGAGGAGAGAACTCGGTCATGACTTCAACGACCCGTACATTTTTTCATCCACAAGCCAGCACAGCATATGTTCAATCCAGAGATGGGTTTCCTGAATATGGGGAGTGATGTCAGTCGGCACATTCAGACAGATATCGGCCAGAGAGGAAAGTTCACCTCCCGAACCGCCGGTAAGGGCAGCCGTCCTCACCTGTTTTCGCCTTGCCGTCTCAACGGCCCGGATCACGTTAGGGGAATTCCCGCTGGTGGATATAGCCAGCACCAGATCACCTTCCCTGGCCAGGGCCTCGACCTGCTTGGCAAAAACGTCTTCGTAGGAAAAGTCGTTGCCCACGCTGGTCAATATCGAAGTATCGGTGGTCAGGGCCAGGGCCGGTAAAGGGGGGCGATCGAGGAGAAACCTGTTCACAAATTCAGCGGCGAGATGCTGGGCATCGGCGGCGCTTCCTCCGTTTCCTATAATAAGTAGCTTGCCACCACCGGTGAAGGTTTCAATCAACTTTTCGACCAGAAGCAGCATGTTATCCCGACCACTCTTCAAAAAATCCTTCTTGGCCTGGATGGTGTTGTTCAAACTTTCCTGAAGCAGGTCATTCATTTGCTTATCTGTTACCCGTCAGCCTGATGGAATAATGCTTATTCTGTGCCGCCCCCCTGTTGTATGAATTCAGAAAGGCTTACCTAATCAGTGGGATACAATTTCCGGCAGGCGTATAATAATCAGTAGGCACATAGCCCTACATTGTGGTATAGTAATTCTTAACTTACTTCTTTAGCGCTCTCCAAGCAAGACTTCCAAAATATATCAGGGACGACGCTTTGTCAACCTGAACATAAAAATACAATCTAAACAGTATGATATAAAAATTTTCTTTCATATCGGGGAAATACCCCACATAGACAGACCGGGAACGATATTGAGGGGGCATATACCCCATTGATGATGGAGGCTGAATAAGACTTCTCGTCGGAAGCCCCCCTAATCAGAAGGCTTGGAATAAGTTACAATAAAAAGGGCAGATCGGCCTGATAGTTGCATATAATAAATTGAAATCAGCCAAATCAAAGATTAATCATCCATATAATATAAACATCCAATATTTCATATCATCCGGGATAAAGGGGATCCTTTATGAATGAGTCAAATCAGAGAAAAGAAAGAAGAAGAGAACCCAGGTACCCGATGCAGGATAGAACCTACGCTGTTTTGCGGCAGCCTGCCAACAAGATAGGGAAAATCCTGGACATCAGTAAATCGGGGCTTGCCTTCACCTATCTCTCCACAAATGGAGGATTGAGCAAGCCAACATACGGAATCGACCTCCTGGCCGAAGATGAAGGGATTTTCGTAGAAAACATTCCTTTCTCTTCCGTGAGCGACAACATTGTCCCCCATAACCAGCCTTTTCGTCAGATCACCATGAGACGCCACAGCGTCAAATTTGAGAACCTGAGCGAACACCACCTCAAGTCCCTGGAAGCTTTCATAGAAAAATACAGACTGGTCTACCAGGAAGAGGTCGTTGGTCAGCAAAACGACCAGGCATTCACTGGTAAAAGATACTAAAGGAAAGATCAACTCTTCCGGCGGCTGGCCGGCGGCTTTCGACAGTTATAATTCCGGACATCCAACCAGAGATGAGGGGGGGCGTCTCTGAAATGGATCAACCGATCCGGATTCTTATTCGACTTTCATGCTGATATCACAGCTCGGAGCGGAATGAGTCAGGCCGCCGACGGATATCAGATCAACTCCCGTTTCGGCAACGGCGCGGACATCATCCAGGGTGATACCACCTGAAGCTTCCAGAAGAGCCCTCCCCGCCGTCAATAAGACGGCTTTTTCCATTTGCCGGATATCCATGTTATCCAACATGATAATTTCCACCCCAGCCTCCAGACATTCCTTCACCTGATCTATATTTTCGGTTTCCACTTCGATTTTCAGGGTATGTGGAATTTTCTCCCGGAGGCGTTTGACTGCGAGGGAAATCCCCCCGCAGGCTGCGATATGATTATCCTTGATTAAAACGCCGTCGGCCAGATTAAACCGGTGATTGCTGCCTCCACCCACTCTGACAGCATACTTTTCGAAAACGCGCAGCCCCGGCGTAGTCTTCCTGGTATCAACGATTTTCACTGGTAGATCCCCTACCCGGTTTACAAAAGAGCGGGTATAAGTTGCGATTCCCGAAAGGCGCTGTACAAGATTTAATCCCACCCGCTCGGCCCGCAACAGGTCATTTATCGGACCCCTGGCGCTGAATACCACCTGGCCGGACTCCACCCGGCTGCCATCCCTGATCCCCCGGCACTGTATAGCGGAGTTACAGAGCAAGAAGAGATGGACGGCCAGATGCTCCAGCCCTGCAGCAATAAAATCTTCTTTGGCGACAAACTCCGCCGCGGCTTCCTGACCCCGGTGAAAAATAGCTTCACTGGTAATATCACCGCTGGCGATGTCTTCAGTCAAAAATTCTTCCA
>JBEPXR010000108.1:0-8267 GCA_041641775.1 Desulfobia sp.
AAACGGCTACAGCTGGAGCCCATTCCAGCGGAATCTGGGACGTTTTCTCCTCTTAAGCGACTCCTCCAAAGAACGGGAGCGGGAAAACGACAAAAAGACGAACCGTTCCATTGACAAAGGCCAGCAACCCACTCTTTTTTAATCGTCTACCGGATATTTCGTACCATTGCTGATTGCTTTCCAGGACATCATCGATCAGGAACGAGGGAAAAACTTCCTCAGGGCCTCCCTGACCAGCCAAAAATTAAGTCACGCCTATCTCTTCCGGGGGCCGTCCGGAGTGGGGAAAAAGAGTCTGGCCCGAGCCTTTGCCGCACTGGTCAACTGCCAGGAACCTGATGGGGACAGAATATGTGGCGGCTGCTCCTCCTGTCTCAAATTCGCTGCGAAAAGCCATCCGGATTTTCTCCATATCCAGGCCGATGGAGCCCACATCAAAATTGACCAGATCAGGGCCCTCAGGAAACAGTTGGCCTACGCCCCCTTTGAAGGTGCCTACCGGATAATCCTGATCGACGACATCCATCGAAACCTGAGGGGGAGAGAGGCGGCCAACAGCCTGCTCAAGTCCCTGGAAGAGCCGCCTCCCTATTCGATCTTCATTCTGACCGCGGACGAGGCCGGTCAGATTCTGCCCACTATTCTTTCCCGCTGCCAGGTGATCCCCTTCCATGCCCTTCCCTACCGGGAAGTGGCCCGGGTCCTGGAAGAGGAAGGTGTCGACACCCTGTCCGCCCGGGCCCTGGCGGGTTTGAGTGAGGGCAGCCTGGGTCGGGCCCGTCTTCTGTTTAACCGGGATATCCTCGAACTGCGCCGGGAAATAACCGAACAGCTCGTCACAGGCTCGCCCGCTTCCCCTGACGTAGACCGGATATTTGCACTCAGCGACCGGTCCGCCGCACTCAAAGACGATCAGGGAAAACTCCTGGACCTTCTGGCCAGCTGGCTGCGGGACGTCATTCTGGCGGCGGAAGGTTTCTATGAGCGGCCCATCAATCCCGACCTGGGGGAACTTACGGAAAGGGCGCTCAACCGCTGGCAGAAACAAGAACTGCTGGTCAGATTGAACCGTATAAACTTGGCCAGAAAGCAGTTGCAGAGAAACTGTAATTCGGGACTGGTCTTCGAAGTCCTTTTCTTTGATCTTCTTTAATGGTAAGATGATCTCCTGTTTATTTAAGCAGAGTGTTGCGCTATAAGTATATACAGGTTCAAGGACACAGTTGGAAAAACAAGAATGAGTACCACCGGGGAAAAAGAAGGCCGGAAGCCCGACAGGGATAGAGGCGTTACCAATTACAGGATAAGTTTCCGGGATGCAGAGCAGATATATTCCGCCCTGTCTGATATTCCCGACCTTGCCAGTGGTGAACTGGTCATGGTGGAGACCGACCATGACCTGGAGCCGGCCAGGGTCAGGGGACCTGCTCCCAGTGTAGATCAATCTGCCAGAAGAGCCGATACCAGTGATGTCTGTCAAACGAACCTGTATTATAACATTATACGAAGAGCCAACGACCGGGAGATTGAAAGGTATGAACGCCTACTGGACCAGGAGAGAGAGGCCTTTGGCTTCTGTCAGCAGGAAATCCTCAAAAAGGGTTTGACCATGAAGCTGGTCAGGGTGACCCGCTATTTCAATGGCAGCAAGATTATCTTTTACTTTACCGCTGAAAACCGGGTGGACTTCCGGGAACTGGTCAAGGTTCTGGTCCAGCAATATTCCACCAGGGTCGAAATGAGGCAGATAGGTGTCCGCCACGAATGCCAGATGATAGGAGGGATAGGCTGCTGCGGCCGGGAACTCTGCTGCTCAACCTATATCAACAACTTTGTCCCGGTCTCCATCAAGATGGCCAAAGTTCAGGATCTACCCCTCAACCCCACCAAGATTTCGGGCATCTGTAACCGTCTTCTCTGCTGCCTGACCTACGAGTTCGACAACTACGACAAACTCAAAAAAGAGATGCCCAAGATCGGCAGACAGCTTGAAATAGACCACAAGAAATACATTGTCAGCCAGATCACCCCTCTGGAGGAGACCGTGACCGTCCAGGAAAAAAATACCTCTGAATCTCCGCAGGTGCTGGAGCGGGAAGTTTGGGAACCCGCTTTGAAAAGGGAAAACCGGAAGGCGCAGAAAAAAAAGGAACAGGGGGATAAAACTAGCGGAAAAAACAATCGAAACGGAAAGAAATGAGTATATACGTTACAACCCCTATTTTCTACGTCAATGATCAGCCCCATTTGGGGCACGCCTATACAATACTGACTGCCGATGCCTACAGCCGATATAAACGGCTTTCCGACGAAAACGTCTACTTTCAGACCGGGACCGATGAACACGGCGACAAGATCGTCCAGGCCGCTGAAAAAGCGGGGACAAGCCCCAAAGAGTATGCCGACCGCATCAGTGAATATTTCCGGACAACCTGGCCCCAACTTGACATCGAGGCTGATAATTTCATCAGAACCACGGATTCCGATCACATTAAAACAGTGCAGAAAATCCTCCAAAAGGTCTATGACAAGGGAGATATTTACCTGAGTGAATACTCGGGTCACTACTGTAAAGGCTGTGAACGATTTTTAACAGAAAAAGAACTGGTTGAAGGAAAATGCCCCGATCATCTCTGCATCCCCGAAGAAATTCATGAAGAAAATTATTTCTTTAAGATGAGTAAATATCAGGAGTGGCTGATTGACCATATTACCCAGCATCCTGAATTCATAACGCCAGAGAGATACCGCAACGAAGTACTCTCCTTTCTGCAGGACCCCCTGGAAGATCTCTGCATCTCGAGACCGGTTACCCGGCTGACCTGGGGAGTGGAACTGCCTTTTGACAGGAACTTCGTCACCTATGTCTGGTTCGACGCCCTGATCAACTACCTCACTGGGCTGGGCTACCCGGACCAGGAGACCTTCGGCCAGTACTGGCCCGCTGCGGAGCATATCATTGCCAAAGATATTCTTAAACCCCATGCTGTATACTGGCCCACCATGCTCAAGGCCATAGGGCTCAACCCCTACCGGAAGCTGCACGTTCACGGCTTCTGGAAAGTGGGGGAGCACAAGATGAGCAAAACGCTGGGCAATGTCGCCCGACCCGGCGAGATGATTGACAGGTTCGGCGTTGATCCGGTGCGCTATTTTCTGCTGCGGGAGATGTCATTCGGGCTTGACTCCAGCTATACTCCGGAAGCCCTTATTGACCGCTACAATTCGGATCTGGCCAACGATCTTGGCAATCTCTTCAGCAGAAGCCTGACCATGGTCCAGAAATTCGCCGGTGGCAAGATCCCCGAACCCGGAGAAACAGAGCCTGAGGACAGGGGCCTTTCGGAGGCGGCCCGTCAGATGCTGATCGACTATCAACGCGAAATCGAGAACTTTAATTTCCACAAGGCCCTGGCCTCGGTGTGGGAACTCATCGGCCGGGGGAACAAGTATATTGTCCACAACGCCCCCTGGGAACTGGCCAAAGATCCTGCAAACAAGGAACGGCTCAATACTTTCTTTTATCACCTGCTTGAGTCGATGCGGCTGGTCAGCCTGACTCTTCTACCCTTCATGCCTGGTACGGGGAAGAAGATGCTTGAGTCTCTCGGGCTACATGCCGACCCCGATAACCCCGGGCAGTTGGAATGGGGGGAGCTTGCCCCCGGAACGGCTATCAAAAAGGGCGAGGCCCTGTTTCCCAGGCTGGACAAAAAGGACAGGGAGCAGACAGGCAAAGGGCAAAAAAGAGAGAAAAAGAAACCGGCTGCGTCGGCAGATCAAGGAGAAGAAGGGGTCATTACCTTTGACGAATTCAAAAAGTGCGACCTGCGGGTGGCGGAGATCGTAATTGCAGAAAAGGTTGAAAAATCGGACAGGTTGTTGAAACTCACTGTCAAAGCTCCAGAAAAAAGGACCGTTGTGGCCGGGATAGCAGAGCACTACAGTCCGGAGGATCTGCCGCCCGGAAAGAAGGTAATTATCGTGGCCAATCTGCAGCCTGTGAAACTTATGGGTATTACCTCAGAGGGAATGATTCTTGCTGCCAGGGAAGGTGACCGACTCTTCCTTCCGGACATTGCAAAGGAAGTGAGTGCGGGCAGCAAACTGGCCTGAAAAGTTGTCTGTTCGGAGACCAGCCCATTTTGTCGTATGTTGGCCCTCTCGCTTTTGTAACCAGACCCTCCCTTTTGGGCAGCCGGAACCGGTAAATGGACGATCCAGTTATACCAAGCACAACTGCATCCAGCAACAAGCGGTCGATCACGGCCCTCTTTCAGAAAGTAATGGAGGAGGCCGGAGACTGGCCGGTGGAGTGCCACCACTTTACGGATGCCGAAAACCAGTGGCAGGGACTCATTCTGGTGGATCGGCACCTTGAGGAATCAAAAAAGAAAATACTCGATCTGGTTCTGGAGCGCCTTTCTGACAGGGGTGAAGCCCTGAGAAGTGAATCGGAAGCAGTCCATTCATGCGCCGTCTCCGCCGAAGAGCGCACCTTGCTCTTCGACGCTACCGGTTCAGTAGGAAAAGAGTAGTTTTTACCAATAGAGATAGACGTACGGAGCAACCGAACGATAAACACAGGATACAGGGATATGTTTGTTTTTGGAAATTTCATCAATGCCGTAGCCAATCTGCTCAATTTCATACTGGGAGCGTACATGTGGATAATAATCGGTCGGGCCATCATCTCCTGGGTGAACCCGGATCCCTACAATCCCATCGTCAAGTTCCTGTACGATGTCACCGAGCCCCTGCTGTCCAGAATCAGGAGATATATCCCATTTACAGCCGCGGGGGGTATAGATTTTTCACCGATTATCCTCATTCTCGCCATTCTTTTTCTGCAGAGTTTTCTGGTGCCGACTTTACGCGGTCTGGCTTATTCATTGAGCTGATACCAGGGAGGTAACGATCATGCAATTGACTCCGGACGATATTCAAAATCAGCAGTTTCACATACGCTTTCGCGGCTTCGATGTCGAGGAGGTCGACAGCTTTCTGGAGCGAGTGGGTGAAAACTACCTCCTACTCTCCAAAGAGAAACAGGAACTGGAAGAAAAAGTAGCAGAACTTGAATACCAGCTCTCCGACTTCCGGGAAAGAGAGAAGACCTTCCAGAACGCCATACTTTCAACCCAGAAAGTGGCCGATGAAATCGAAGCCAACAGCCGCAGAGAGGCTGAAAAACGGCTGCAGGATACCCGCCATGAAATCGAAAGAATCAGAGAGGAGGCCCAGACCGAAGTAACCTCTCTGAGAAAACGGACAGAGGAACTCAAGGAAACAAAAGCCAGGATAAAGAAGGAGCTGAAAGAGTTTCTTCAATCCTACCTCGACCTGGTAAACGAAGAAAAGGACGAATATCAACAGGAATGGAAAGAGGCGGCACCCGGGCTGACTTCAGGCGAATATTCGCCTGAATCAAAGAAGGAAGAAACGGCAGAGGAGGAAGAAACCAATCTCTACGAGAAAATAGACCTGCCCGAAGATATAGAACTTCCTGGCATGTCCGATTTGGATGAAGACGACACCTCCTCCCCTGCTTCGGAAGAAGATCTCTTCAATGAGAGCAGCTCAGACAACAGCGATAAAGATAGCCATCCGGCCCTGAATGGCAAGATGCTCTTCAATCTGGAAGACCCCATCGATTATGAGCCCGAACCGGCTGTAATCATAGAAGACCCAGCTTCCGAAGACCGGGAAGAAAGGGAGAAATGAAAAGCGAGGCTGACCTGACCCACATGCCCTTTCTGCAGCAAGTGGACTCAGCCGTCCTTCTCAATCTGTATATCCAGCCCAGAGCTTCCAGCAACCGGTTCAGCGGAATTCACGACCGGGAACTGAAACTGACCCTCACCGCCCCACCTGTCGAAGGCAAGGCCAACAAGGCCCTGATCACCTTTCTGTCTCGTTTTTTCCAGGTGAGCAAATCCTCCATTTCTTTGATCAGGGGTGAGCAGAGCCGCCATAAGACCTGCCGGATTGACGGCCTGAACGCAGCGGAGGCGGGCGAGCTGATCGGTCGGGAAATCCTGTGCTGAAACAGAAAGGAAGGAAAAAATGGCAGGTACCACCAAAGCCGGCAAGGACAAAAAACTCACTCCCATGCTCCGCCAGTATACGGCGATCAAGGAGCAGTACCAGGACGCCATCCTCTTTTATCGTCTCGGTGATTTCTACGAGATGTTCTTCGACGACGCGATCGTTGCCTCAAAAATCCTGGGAATCACCCTGACCAGCAGAGACAGTAAAAATGACGCAGACCGGGTCCCGCTCTGCGGGATCCCTTACCACTCGGTCTCCACCTATCTGGCCAAGCTCATCAGATCCGGCTACCGGGTCGCTATCTGTGAACAGGTGGAGGATCCCAGCCAGGCCAAGGGCGTTGTCAAACGGGAGGTGGTCAGGGTCGTCAGTCCCGGGGTGGTTACCGAAGAACAGATCCTGGATGATAAAACGAACCAGTTTTTGGCCAGCGTATCATTTGACAGAAACTGGGGAGCAAGCTTCCTGGATATCTCCACCGGCGAATTCCTGATCAGCGATCATGACACTGCCGAAGATCTGGTCGATGAATTGCAGCGGATGGCCCCGGCTGAACTCCTGATTGCCGAAGACGGGGATCTAGAGTCGGTGACTGCGCAGATCAGGATCCCCTGCCTGACCCGCCGTCCAGCCTTCTGGTTTTCCCCGGGCAACGCCAGGGAAACCCTGCTGGAGCACTTTGGAACCACCAACCTGAAAGGCTTCGGCTGCGAAGGATTCAGGGCCGCCGTCAATGCCGCTGGCGCCCTGCTCAACTATCTCAAAGAAACCCAGAAGGGACAGCTGGGCCACATCGAACGTCTTTCCCCGATCGAAAAAGATGAAGGACTCATTGTCGACGATTCATCCCGGCGAAATTTGGAGCTTACCCAAACCATAGTGGGCGGCAAAAGGGATGGCTCGCTCCTGGATACCCTGGACCTGACCGTCACGCCGATGGGAGCCCGCTTACTCAGACGCAATGTCCTCTTTCCCTCCCGCTCCCCGGAAGAGATCAAGCAACGGCTCGACACGGTAGAATTCTTCTTCAATGATCGCGCCAGACAGCCTTCACTTACCGAAGGCCCGGAGGAAGCGAAGGATCCGGATCCGACCCAAAAGATAGGCAGACCGATCAGAGAGGAGCTGCGCAAGCTTCTCTCGGAAGTTTATGATCTTGAGCGCTTGAACAGCCGGGTTGTCCTGGGAAGTGCCGGAGGGCGGGACCTCATCGCCCTGAAAAAATCCATTGCCCCCCTTCCCCGTCTGGCCTGGCTCTGTTCAGCCAGCAGGGGGCTCCTCGAAAAAGAAAGCAGCCTGCTGGACACCCTGGAGGACATCAAGCTCCTGCTGGAGGAAACTATCCGGGAGGATGCGCCTATCAGTATCAGGGAAGGGGATCTTATCAAACCTGGCTACAACCGGGAACTGGACGAACTGCATTCCCTGGTAAGTGATACCAAGAAACATATCCTGGCGATGGAAGCCAGGGAGCGGGAAAGGAGCGGGATACCCAAGCTCAAGATAGGATTCAACAAGGTCTTCGGCTACTATCTCGAGATCAGTAAAGCCCAGGCCGGAAATGTACCCGAAGAGTATATCCGAAAACAGACCCTGGTAAATGCCGAACGCTATATAACCCCGGAACTGAAGGAATTCGAAGAGAAGGTGCTCAGTGCCGAAGAAAAGAGCCTTGCCCTTGAACACCGTCTTTTCAATGAAATCCGCTCGCAGGTAGCTGGCGCCAGCTCCCGTATCCTGAAAGCCGCTTCGTTTATTGGATGGGTGGACTTTTACACCTCCCTGGCCGAGGCAGCCCTGCAGTTCAATTATGTACGCCCCCTGGTCGACGGGGAACGCAGGATTTTAATTGAAGAGGGCAGACATCCGGTCATAGAACAGTCCATGCCCCCGGGCAAATTCGTTCCCAATGACATCTACCTCGATCAGAGCAGCCAGGAAGTCCTGATCATCACGGGACCCAACATGGCAGGAAAATCTACAGTACTCAGACAGACAGCCCTTATCACCCTGATGGCCCAGATGGGTTCGTTTGTCCCTGCCTCCCGAGCCAGTATCGGCGTGGTTGACAAAATCTTCACCAGAGTCGGGGCCATGGATGATCTCAGACGGGGCCAGTCGACCTTTATGGTCGAAATGAATGAAACCGCCAACATCCTCAACAATGCCACCGATCAGAGTCTGGTTATCCTCGATGAGATCGGCAGAGGCACCAG